>NZ_JBIWFI010000009.1:0-66786 GCF_044762985.1 Streptomyces sp. NPDC096339
CGGCTCCATACGCCGAGCAGTGCCGCGAGCGCCTGTCGCTGCTCGTCGGGGGTGGCCGCGACGACGGTCCGCCAGGCCACGGCATCGATCCGGCCGGTCAGCACCGCCCACTCGGCGGGCGGCGCGGGCAGGGCGAGCACCCGCACCTCGTCGTCGATCTCGCCGCGCAGGTACCGGCCGTCGGCGGCGACCGAGGTGAGGAGGGCGGGCTGTGGCTGTGGCTGCCGTTCCTCGTAGGCGCGCAGCTGGGGCAGCAGGCCGTGGAGGGCCGGGACGAGCCGGTTGTCCGGCGCCGGGTCGGGCAGGTCGACGACCGGCCCGGCCCGCATGACGGTGACCCGGTGGGACAGCTCCTGGCGGCGGCGCAGTACGTCGGCGGCGAGGCGGACGGCGCGGTCGACGCCCTCCTGGACCCGCGGGTCGGTCACTCCGGGCAGGGCGCGCCCGATGCCCTGGTGCAGCAGCTCGCGCACCGCACTGTCCGTGACCGTCCGCAGAACGCGGGACGAGGGCTCGTCGCGCGGGGTGAGGAAGTGCCAGAAGGCAGGTGGCGGCACCGGCCCGGCCAGTTCGCCCAGGGTGGCCCGGCTCCGGGTCCGGTGGCGGCTGCCGGGGAAGCCCTGGACCTGCCAGAGCAGCGAGTTGTCGCCGGCGGCATGGCAGCGGATGGTGGTTCCTCCGGCCAGGACGGCGTCCTCGCCGCCGAGCGGCAGGGCGAGGATTCCCCACGGGCGTCGGCCCCAGGTGTTGCTGCGGTAGGAGGCGGTGCGTCCGTCGACGGACTCCAGCACGAACTCGCGCGGCGAGGGACCCGCGTACGGAGTGCGGTAGTCGACCCGGCAACCGGTGAGCGTGCCGTCCTGACCGAGCGGAGACGGCGGAGCACCGGGCGGCAGCGCGGCGAGGATCCGGTGGTCGGGGAAGGGCTTCGTGCCGGGCGGGGACCGGTCGGGGTCGTGGAAGGCGGGGAAGGTGCGGTCGGCGGTGGGAACGCCGGTGGCCGGGTCGATGCGGTTCCAGCCGCTGCGGTGCCCGCTGAACACCTGAGTGCTCCAGAAGGTGTGGCCGTCGTTCATCTGGTAGTCGCGGTGGCCGATGCCCTCGTGTCCGCCGGCCCGCAGGACGCGCTCGCCGTCGAACCGGCCGCCCCCGTCCGGGGTTTCGAACTGGTAGCCGAGGCCGCCCTGGATGCTGCCGCCGTAGGGGCGCAGCCCGTACGTCTGCTCCGGTTCGAACTTTTCACCGGGATGGTCGGACCAGTAGGCGGTGTCGGAAGAGTTCTCCTCGTGCTGCTCGTTCCAGGCGACGAGGAACTGGCCGCCGACCCAGTGCACGGTGTGGCCGCGTGCGCCGTCGGGGAGTTCCAGGGTGTGGTCTGCGCGGAGCCCGGCGTGGTCGACGGCGAGGGCGCGGGTCTCGCCGTACACGGTGAGCACCGGCCAGGTGCAGGTGACGTGCACGGTTTCGTCGGGCCGGAACGCGGCGAGGGCCTGGTCCAGGGCGGGCCAGCCCAGCTCCTCGGGGAGCCCGGCACGCAGGGCGCGGGCCAGCGGGCCGGTGAGGTCGAGTGCGTCGAGGGCCTCCTCGATGCCGTCCAGGGCGATGGCGGTGGGCCGGTCGAGGAGGCCGTGCAGCTCGTCGACGGCCTCGTCGGCGGCGGCGAGTCCCCCGCCGCGCAGGGCGTCGAGCAGCTTCTCGACGCGGGCGTGCACCTCGGCCGTGATGCCGGGATTGTGCGGGAGCCGGCTGATGGCGGTGCCGCTGATCGCAGCGCCGCCACGGGTGCGGAGCCCGGCGTGAACGGTGCCTTCCAGCCGGGGGCCGAACACCGGGTCGATGGCGAGTGCCTTGAGGTCGCGCTGGGAGTGCTCGCCCCAGAATTCCAGGCTGATCGCGGCACCGGGGTCGTGGACGGGTACGCCCTCGGCGAGGCAGAGGTCGAGGAGGTCGGCGTCCAGGTGCGGCCACCGGTAGCGGTCCTCGTGCAGCCGGACCGGGGTGGCGTGCGCGCGCAGCAGCGGAGCGAACCGGCCCACCAGGTCCAGGAGTTCCGCGGGCATGGGCTGGCGGGTCACTCCGCCGCCGCTGACCGTGCGGTGCGAGTATCCGGCGGCGTACCGGCGCAACCAGTCGCCGAGGCCGCCCTCCGGGGTGATCCGGCCGGCCGCGGCCGCGTCGGCGGCACCGCACGCGATGAGCAGCCGCAGCCAGGCGGCCGCGTCGTTCTTGGACTCGGGAAACAGGTCGAGGAGGGCGGTGGCCTGCTCGTCGGCGGGCGGGTGGTCGCCGAGCGGGCCGGCTGCCGCGTCGAGCAGCCGGTCGGGTACGGCCTTGCCGCGGGCCGCGGCCAGCACCCCGCCCAGCACCCGGGCCTCCTCCTCACTGCCGAGTCCGGCCGCACGGGCCGAGTCCCGGACCCGGCGGGCCAGATCGGCGGGAAGTTCGCCGGGGGACGCCGCCCAGGCGCTCAGCAGGTGGACGAACTCGTCGTGCGCTTCATCCGGTTCGAGGACACCGGCCAACCAGGCGGCCGCTCCGCTGAGTTCAGTGGCGGGCAGGGCGCCGAAGCGGGCGAACAGCAGCTGATTCGCCCTCCGCCAGTCGGGATCGACCGGCAGAGCGTGGGTGCGCTCGGCGGCGCGGGCCTGCGCGTAGGCGCGGGCGGCGGAGCGGCGGTGCGTCTCCAGCATCCAATGGCCGATGGTGTCCCAGAACCAGGGAAGGTGGGTGGCCGGCAGGCCCCGGGCCAGGCGCTCCGCGTCGTCGACGAACCGGCCGGGCTTCTCCCGGGCCCGGTGCCGGCTGCTGCCCGCCCGTTCCAGCGTGTCGCGGGCGTCGGATTCGACGCCCGGCCCCTGAGTACGTGCCCAGTCGGCGTACGACTCGGAGATGCGGTGATTGGCTGGGAGTGGAACAGGAGTTCCGGTGTTGCTGGTCATGCATGTGATCTTGCCAGGCGGTTCTGACAGCGGGCCCGGGGATTCCGGGGGGGGGAGATCTCTCGGTTTCATGTCAGTGCACCACCTGCACGAATGCCGCCCCGTGACAGTGGAATCACCCCGACCTCCCACACCCATGGCAGTGAACCGCACCCCGGAAACCGGCACTGATCTGCGCCAACACACAGACCCTCACTGTCTCTCACCCCACTGTCACAAAACCGAGAGATCGCAGGAAGCAGAGGAGGCCTCGCTGCCTGGAAACCGAGTGGTCGGTCGGCTCGACGTGCCGGTCCGCCGGCGCCACTGTCAGTGGCGGCGGTTAGGATCCGCTGTTTGTTCGAACAAGGAAAGCCGTGGGGGCGTAGGGGATGAGTGGGCAACTGAAGGACACCGCGTCGGAGTTGGCGGGTCTCCTGTGGCGGGAGCACACCGTCTACCGGGACCGTGCCGGCGGGGTCGTGATCCGCGGGGAGCACGTCCAGCGCTGGATCAGCCTGGCCGTCGGTGGCGGGCGCGACGAGGTGCTCGTGCGGGCCGGCCGGATCCTGGACGGCGGTACCACCGCCCCCGCCCGATCGGAGGCGGTCGTGGACCTGTCCGACGGGACCGCCGCACTGGCCACGGTCTGCCGCCGACTGCTGTCCGAGACCGCCGCCACCCCGACCGCCCCGCCGCACCGAGGCAGGAGCGCGGGCGGGCGACGCACGCCGCGCACGCGGGCCGCCACCCGGGGCAGACACACCAGCCTGGCGTCCTGGGCGGTCGTCGCAGCGGTGGTTGCGGTCATCGGCCTCTACGTCGCCACCACGACCGGGCGGATCTGAACCCGCCCAAGCCGTCAAGTCGACCTTGGTCATCCAGCCGCGAAGGCGGCCGGCAGGGTGTCCGCCCGGACCTCAAGTTCGGGCGTCAGGGGTCCCTTCACGGTCACCATGAGCTCGTCACCGCCGACCGCACGGGCAAGCCGAACCTCGACCTGTCGCTGCTCACCGACCAGGGGGTACGAGTACCAGCCATCGGGCCGCTCGTCGTCAGTCCCCTCAACCGCCAGTGCCACCGTCTCCCAGTCGGTGACATCGAAGCCGTGGCCCACGTAGTGCGACAGCAACTCCAGGAACGACCGCAGGTTGCGTTCCCAGATCCATCCCCCGACCTCTGCCATGACTCCCCCTCCGCGCTCGGAAGGGACAGCCTGTCATGGACCGCGATCACCCTGCCGAGGCAGGAGGGGGAACCGCGGTCACTTCATCGAAGCCGCTCAGCGGATTTGTTCAACTCGCCATGTGAAGCGCTCAGACACAGCCAGAGACGGGACGAGTCGTCCGCGGGCCCCGGCGGTCCGCGGACGACTCGTCCGCGCTATCGGCACTGGCTGACCATGTTGATGACGAAGAGCAGTACGGCCAGCAGGGGTCCGACCCAAGACACGGAGGCCATCAGTCCCTGCCGCAGTGCTTCCCAGGGCGTGTCGCCGGCGCGGTGGCTGATCCATCCGATGACGCCACCCATGATTGCTCCGGCAACGATGACGAGCAGGGCCCACGGCAGGAAGCTCAGCGCGAGGCCGGCGAGGCTGGGTGCGGTGCAGCCGCCGGCGGCGACTGCCAGGTGCATGGTGTTCAAGGTGCTCCCCCGATCGGGTGGTTGAGTTGTCGACGCCGGTTGGCGCCGACCTCGAACCTGCCCGTGTTCGGTGGTGTCCGGTGGCGTCCGGTGGGACGCTCGAGCGGAAATCTCCTGGTCAGGGGGCATGGAGAACGTGTCCGGCCGGATCCGGTGAGCGCTGGCGTGCGCAGGCGCCGGCGGGCAGTGCGGTAGAACTCCATGGGGAAGGCACGTGGGTGGGAGGAGTTCGGGACGTGATCGAGGGGACGAAGGCTGAGTTTGCGAGGCTGCTGAGGGAGCTCGTGTTCGACCTCCCTGGGCGGGCGCGCCGGCCGAAGCCGCCGCAGACACTACTGACGAAGCTGGCCGACCGGAGTACGTCGGCGGTCTCAGCGTGGTTCACCGGCGGGTCGGTTCCGTCTCCTGAGGTGCTGCGAAGGGTTCTGGACGGACTGAAGACGGACCCGTCGGTCAAGTACCCCTACTGGGGGCGTCTTGAGCAAGACCGGTTCAAGGAGATCGCCCGGCAGCTGATGCTGATCAGCAGAATCCATACCGACAACGTCACCGGGTACGGCGAGTACCTGCGGCTGTTGGAGCTGAGTGAGACCGCGCACCGGGACGCCTCGGTGGTTTCCCAGGAGGGTTTGAAGATCGGCGGCCACGTCGCGCTGGAGGACCTGTACGTGCGGCGGTCCCTCGAGCAGTCGATCCTCGAGATCGCCATGTCCAGGACGTCGGTGAGCGCCCAGCTCGTCACCGGCGAGCCGGGGTGTGGGAAGACGTCACTACTGTGGAGTCTGCACCGTCAGCTGGCGGAAGCCGACGGCGTCGAGCCGCTGTTCGTGCGGGCCAGCTACCTCATCGACGGGCTCACCCGGCCCGCGGACCCGAGTGCGGTGACCGCCGACGCCCTCGAGAGCGCGGTGGCCTGCTCCCTGCAGCTCAAGCACCGTCCAGTCGTGCTGATCGACACCCTGGACCTGCTGGTCGCGCATCCCCAAGGCGTTGCCGCAGTCCAGAAGGTGCTGGCCGCCATGGACGAGCGCGATGTCCCCGTGGTGCTCACCTGCCGCCCCGAGGAGGCCGTCGAACTGCAGTTCCCTCCTCAACCCGACGAGGATGGAGCGGAGTCAGACGCCGCAGCGGCCGAAGCGGTGGCGTTCCGTCGACCGCAGCTGGTCCTCGGCCTGTACTCGGACGACGAACGCACTCAGGCCGTCCGCCGACACGCCGCGGTGTTCTGCCCGGATTCCCAGAATGGAGCGGGCGCCGCGACGCGTCTGGCGCAAGACATCCTGGACGCCGTGTACCAGGGCCTTCCCGTCAAGGAGGTGTGTAGCAACCCGCTCTACCTGCGCCTGCTGTTCGACCTCTACACACCCAACCCGCCGTTGCAGCAGATCGACGCCGGCGGGCTGTTCGACCAGGTGCGTGTCAAGCGGGTGCTCTGCGACGACAGGGCCGGGGGTCGCGAGCACGACGAGCGGTCCGATTGGAACCTGACCGCGATCTCCCATGCCCTGGCCCGGTACATGCTCAGTGCGAACAGCATCGAATACCGGCCGCGGGAAGCAGCGGACGCCCTTGAGCGTCTTCTGCCGGGCGTCTCCCGCCGGGGCATCGACGCCGAACTGGCCGAGCTGCGTCGAAGGGGGCTGCTGGTGGACGCGCCCGCAGGCGGGCTGCGGTTCTTCCACCAGACCTTCTTCGAGTTCATGGCCGCCGAGTACCTGCGGACCGCCGGACGCGGCGCCGAGCTCGTCGCCCGCATGATCCTCCACCCGCAAGATCTGGTCCTGGCTGCGGTCGCCGGTCAGCTGATCCCCCGCGCGGATGCGGGAACCGGCGGAGCCCTACTGCGCCCTCTGCTGGAGCACGAGGTGTTGGCCGACCACGCCCTGGAGTGGTATGCCGACATGCGCGATCCCAGCGCCGACGACCTCGTTTCGGCCCGCGACGCGCTGCGCCAAGCCTCGACGCACGCCCTGAAGCGGTTCACGGAACGGCTCCCCGGTCATAAGCACTCATCGGCCCGGCGCTGGGTCGACGACCTGACGATCGTATGGGGGCGAAGCGAACAACAGCCGGCGCTCAGGCGCACGCTGTTCGCCACTGTGGGCCGTCTGGCCAGCCAACACCCCGACGAGGCCGTGCGGTTCTGCACGCGGCAGGGCGACCACGAGGCCGCGCCGCCGGACACGCAACAGCCGCGGCTGGCCTGGTGGGTGGACCAAGGACCGCAGTTCCTCAAAGCGCACAAGCTGGACTGGCTCTCCCTTTTCGCGGCCCTGTTCCCGCATGACGCCCGCCAGGCCCTCAGCTGGTTGGACCACCTCTCCCGGGCCCTGGCTGAGGCCCGCGCCTACGGCATCGTGGCCGACGCCGTCGCCCAGGTCGAGCGCAGCGTGGACCGCTCCCCCGCGAGACGACAGGCACATCTCAGGCTGCTCGCACTACCGACCTTCGAGGCCTTGCTGGACAACCGTCCCGCCAAGGTTCGGGGCGACATCTCGGACCTGGAGCAGTCGGTCGGCCGGCTGTGGGCCGGAGCCCAGCCGGAGACCGAAGACGCCGCAGCCGAACGCCTCACCGACGCCTTGGAAAAGAGCGACCGGGGATCGGGCCGGGCCCGGCTCCACGGAGCCGGTCTGCTCACCGCCGCCTTCACCGAGGAGCGAGCCCAGCAGGCTGTTGCCCAACTGCTCGACGTGCGCTCCGCCGGCGTCCAGGCGGTCCTGCTGACGCACGTGCTCGTGCCGGTCCTTCTCGGGCGGGCCACGGCCTTCCGGGACGCTCTTGCCGCAACATGCCGATCCGAGCTGGCTCGCCTTCCCCGTCCAGGCAAGGAGCCGGACGGCAGCCGCAACCGAGCCAGGTGGCTGGCGGAGGCCGTCGACAAGGCCATCGAGCAGGATCTCGCCCCAGACCGCCTCCTGGCGCTCCTCCCTTCCGAAGCGGAACCTTCGGTATGGCTCGCCCGGGACGGCCTGACCGGGCTGCTCGGCCCCGCGGCCGCCGTCGGCCACGCCTCGGCGCTGGCCGCGGTGAAGACCTGGGCTGTCTCCACTGCCACCGCCCGCGAGGCAGCCGGCTGGCCGGCCGAGGGCGTCCGCAAGAGCCTTCGCGCCCACCTGACCGACGAGGTGCTGGCGTCCCTGGTCACCGAGGCCCTCGACCAAGGGCAATGGGGCGAGCTCATCACGGTCATCGAGGCCGCCGACGCCGCCGGTCTCACCCCGCCCGCACCGGCTGCTCCCCGGCTCAAGAAGCTCACACGTACCCTCGCGGTATCCCAGCTGAAGGACCTGCCCCAGCCTCTTACCGCCTCCCGGCAGATCCAGCTATGGCGGGCCCTGATCCAGCATTGGGCCTGGACGCCGCCCACCCCCGACGAGGTGGCAAAGGCTCTGGGCGCCGACGACAGCACCTACACCAGCCTTCTGCTCCTGGTCGAGGACGCTGCCCAGCATCCAACCTGGGAGTGGCGCAACCTCGGGGATCTGGTCAAGCAGTTGCAGAAGGACATCGCGGCGCGGCCTGAACGGAAGGCCGGTGCGTCCTCGCCGCACCGCGCCCTCGCCACGCTGCTCGTGCGCCGGCACCCCCTGCCCGCCACGGAGGCCCGGACCGTGGTGGACACGATGCTCGACCTCACCCTCCCGGCAGGAGACGCCCTGGGCACGATCGACGTCTCATACGCGCGGCTGGCGACCGACCTGCTCGGCCGCCTCGCCAGTTGCAACCCTGACGAGGCCGCCCACGGGCTGGCCGAAGCAGGACGCCGACTTGGCTCGTGGCGCAACAGCATCAACGAACACTTCGCAAAGATCATCCCGCCGATCCTCGGCACGGTACTGGCACACCTGGACAAAGGCGGGCGCCAAGAGCTCGTCCTCGAGCTTGCCCACGCCGAGCCGGCAACAGGCCTCGCCGCCGTCACCGCCTTCTCCATGCTCGCCGGAACGAGCGCGCAGCCCCCATCCTGGTATCGGGACCTCGGCAGCGACACCACGCTCTCGCCGAGAGTGCGCTCCGCGGTCACCTCCCACCTCCACCGCTACGCCCGGGTTCGCTGTGGAGGTCCGTGGCCGGAGCTCCTCCGAACCGGTCCTGAGACCAGGCACTCCAGCCCGGGACGGTGCCGCTGACCGCTCCGCCAAGCGAAGCACTGTACCGGCGCCGACGCCATTGCCGGCGCCTCGCGCAGGGCCCGCACCGGGCTGACGACCTCGGCCTTCCGGAATGGCGGACTTGCACTTGAAGAACTGGACGAGCTCAGCCGACAACCTGGTCATGGGACTCGGCGGGCTCGCGCCCGCGTTCCAGCGTGACCGGGCGTGGTACGGCTCCCGCCTGGCCCACGCGTACGCGGCCGGCGGGGAGGCGGAGGCGGCCTTGGGTGCGGCGCTGCCGGTTGTGCTGGACGCTTCCGAGGTCGGCCGGCCGCACGCCTGGCAGGAGCTGCACAAGGTGGCGGGGATGCTGCTGCGGCAGCGGGCTCCGCAAGGACGCATGCTGTACGACGCACTCGCGACCCTGGACTGATCGGACCGCGTTGTGACGGCGGGCTGCCGGCCTCCCCCGCGCGGGTCCGTGTCGGCGTCACGCCGAGGTGAGCTGGTCAGTCCGCGGGCGCGTCGGGCGAATCCGTCTGCTCTTGCGTCGGCTCCCGGAGCAGCGCGATCAAGTCTGCGAACACCCATCTGTCCACAAGGTTCGGGTACGCGGAACAGTCCTCGCCGCCGCGGCAGCACCTCGCTGAAACCGAAGCGGCTGACTCCGCTCTCCCACGAGTGGCGCCACAGCCCCTCCGGTGCCTCAGCCCATGAGCCCCGCCAGCATTGCCGCCGTCGAGGTCAGCAGCTGCTCGGCGGCCGGGCCGCCCGCGGCCGTACGGGCGAGCAGGCCCTCTCGTGCGGCCAGGACCACCTCGGCAGCCTGCTCGGCCGCGGCGCCGACCGGTACCAACTCCGGCAGGACCCGCACCAGCAGAACCGCCACCGCCGCCGTCACCGTGCGGTCGTGTGCGGCAACCCGCTCGGCGAGCCCTGGCGTACGGGCGGCCAGCAGGCGGAACTCCAGGAAGAGCAGAATCCATCCGGTTTCGGCGTCCTCGACCCGCAGCAGCGCCTCGACCATGCGCCGCGCCCGCTCCCTGGGCTCCAACTGCCCGGCCACGGTGGCCAGTCGATCCAGTTCGGCCATCCGCTCGGCAGCCTGCTCGTCGAAGAGCTCCAGCAGCAGGTCTTCCTTGGTGGCGAAGTTCGAGTAGAAGGCACCGCGGGTGTAGCCGGCGGCGGTGCAGATGTCCTCGATGCTCGTGCGCGCGTACCCCGCGGACAGGAACAGCTCGCCCGCCGCAGACAGGATGCGGGCTTTCGTGTGGACGCGGCGCCGGGGAGGCCGGGGCGCGGCGGGTTCGGCTGGGAGGGAATTCACAACATCACGATACATGGTGTATTCAATACAGGTCGTATTGAAACGAGGTCGCGAAAGGACCACCCCCATGAGCCGGTTACTGATCACCGACGCCCACCTGGTCCACCCCGAGACCGGCACCCGCACCGACCCGGCCTGGATCGAGGTCGCCGACGGCAGGATCGCCGCCACCGGTACCGGGCGCCCGCCGGGCGCCGGACAGGACGTTCGGGTGCTCAGGGCAGCCGGCGCCACCGTGCTGCCCGGCCTGATCGACGCCCACGTCCACCTGCTGATCACCTCCCTCGACCTGCCCGCCATCGCCTCCTGGACGCCCGGATACCTGACCGTCCGGGCCCTCGCGGAGGCCGAACGGATGCTGCGCCGCGGCTTCACCACCGTCCGCGACGTCGGCGGCGCGGACCACGGCATGGCCCGGGCCCTGGCCGAAGGGCTGGCACTCGGCCCCCGGCTCGTCCACGGCGGAAAAGCACTCTCACAGACCGGCGGCCACGGCGACCTGCGCCCTCTGGGGGACAACTCGGCGCCGTGCTGCGAGACCCGGCCGAACTTCGCCCGGATCGCGGATGGCGTGGACGCCGTCCGCGCGGCGGCCCGGGACGAGTTCCGCAAGGGAGCCGCCCATCTGAAGGTGCTGCTCTCCGGCGGGGTGGCCTCGCCCCACGACGAGATAACGGCCGTCCAATACAGCGAGGAGGAGATCCGCACCGCCGTGGAAGAGGCGGAGAACCACAACCGGTACGTCACCGTGCACGCTTACCACCCGCGCGCCATAGACCGGGCCCTGCGGGCAGGTGTGCGCTGCGTCGAACACGGCAACCTGATCGATGACGCGACCGTCGGCCTGCTGCTGGAGCGGGACGCGTTCCTGGTGCCCACTCTGATCGCATACGAGCGGACGGCGGAGCTCGGCCGCCAGTCCGGCCTGCCCGAGTCGTCCCATCGCAAGCTCACCGAGGTCCGCGACCACGGGCTGGCCGCCCTGGAAAGAGCCCACCGGGCGGGGGCCAACCTGGTCTACGGCACCGACCTCCTCGGGCCGCTGCACTCGGCCCAGCTGGAGGAGTTCACGCTACGCGCCGAAGTCCAGCCCGCCGCGGACGTGATCCGTTCCGCCACCAGCACGGCGGCCCGCCTGCTGCGGATGGAGGGCGAGATCGGCACCCTCGCGCCGGGCGCGCACGCCGACCTTCTCGTCGTGGACGGAGACCCCCTGGCGGACCTGACCGTCCTCACACGCCCCGAGCGCCACCTCCGGCACGTGATCAAAGCCGGTGCCGTCCTCTGAGAGGTGTTCGATACCGTTTTAGGCTTGCACGAGGGGGTTTACGGGGAGGTATTGCCCGGTTCTGTTCCGGTGTGACGGTAAGTCGGGTGGTCATGGAGTTGACCATGGCCCAGTGGATCATCGAGCGTGACCGGTCGGGTACCTCTTCGTAGTCTCGGTGGAGGCGCCGGTAGCGGGACATGATTCCGAAGGTCTGCTGGACCCGCCATCGGACCGGCTGGACGCCGAAGTCTCTCTGTTCTTTGTCGCGGGCGACGATCTCAACATCGATGCGGAGGCCGACACCGTATCGGACGACACCGTTGTTGTGGGCGGCGTCGGCCCAGGCTTCCGTTGTCCTGCCGCCCCCCGACGAAGACCTCGCCGCTCTGAAACGCCGGCTTCCCCGCGCCCTGGCGCGCCTGGAGGACCCCACCGACCGTCAGGCCGTCCGCTCGTTCGCGACCTGGCATCACTTCAGGCGGCTGCGCGGGCTCGGCTCGCACGCCCTCACCACCGGCTACCAGGCCATGTCCGCCCGCACCCACGCGGCTCCGACCTTCGGCAACCCCGCCCACTGGGCGGCAGCCCTGACCGGGCGGCCACGCACGACCCGCCACCGCCCCGAGCGGATCACCGCCGCCACCGACGAGGCATTTCACCTGCGCTTCCTCGCCCAAACCGCCGTACCGTATGCCCAGATGACCACCGTCGACCAGACCGTGTTCCTGATCGACGACACCACCGGCTCCCACGCCACCCTCACCCCTGCGGGTGACACCTGGGAGGTACGCCAGGGCGGGGCCGGTTCCACTGTGGGATCGAATCGAAGCCGTCCTGATGCCTACGACATGGCGGGCTCACCCGGACCGGAATCCTTCACACTCCACGTCCACGACGGCGGTCAGCACCTGCGCGACCCGCAGATCCCCGCGATTCCGCTGCCCTTCCCCTGATGTCCTGGGACCATCGTCACCATGGCCAAGCACCGCCGCCCCGGACCTCCCAACCAGCCGTCTCGTGCTGCCCCCCGTATCGACAAGAGCGACCCTCTCGCCGCGTACGACGAGCGCCGTCGAGCCCCCATGGACGTGGCACGACGCCACCGCCCGGCCAACGGGGGCGCCGGCCACGTCCGCCCCGACGAGCCGCGCGTGCTGGAAGAGTGGGACGGCTTCGCCTACGTCGTGGTCGCCACCGCCCCCAATCTCGCGGCAGCCAAGGCGTGGCTCGCCAACCCCCAGTCGCCGGCCGAAGGAGGGAGCACCTCATGACGACGCGCGCCTTCGGCCACACCACGATCACTCTGCCCGAACTGGACGACCTCGGCCTCCACCTCTCCCGTGTCGACACCCTCGACAGCCCCCGCGGCACCGTCCGGGAGTTTACGTACGGGGACGCGGACCTGCGGTCACTCGACCTCGCGGACGCCCGGCTCGTCACCGGCCGCATCACCGGCGTGCACACCAAGCGGGCCGAGTTCGAGTCCCTCGATCTGCACCGCGTGGAGATCACCGGCAGCAACCTCGGCGCCGCCCGCTGGACCGAGGGCAAGCTGACCCGCGTCCACATCCGCGACTGCAAGCTGATGGGCGCCGCCCTGGACGGCCTGGTGCTCGATGACGTTCTCTTCGAGGGCTGCAAGTTCGACTACGCCACCTTCGAGAAGGTCCGCGCCACCGGCTCCGTCGCCTTCACCGACTGCGCGTTCACCGAGGCAGCGTTCACCGACTGCGACTTGGCCGACGCCGTGTTCTCCGAGTGCACGCTGCGTCTCACCGAGTTCGGTGCCGGCCAGTACCGGAACCTGGACCTGCGGGGCAACGACCTCTCACGAATCCGCGGCGTCGCCAACCTCACCAAGATCCGTATCGACCACGGGCAGCAGACCCAGCTGGCCGAGGCCCTCGTGGACGAACTCCAGATCGCCCTCGGCGACGAATGACCACGAGAAGCGCGTAGCCGCGTAGTGTGCTGCCCTCGCTCATCTGATCCGGCACCGTGCGCCCTACGGTCATCGACTACCCGATGACCATCGGGCCCGGATGTTCATTTGTTCCCGGCAGGGGGCCGCGCGTCCTGGCCCGCGACGAGCCGGTCATTTCGTGCGGCCAGCGGCAGCAGGTCCTCCGCTGCCACCCCGACTTCGGCCGCCGTACGGGCGGCTACACCCTCTTGTTCACCGTGTCGTCGCACAAGAAGGGACAGTGCCGCACCGGACACAACCACATCCCGTGTGCAACGGGACGCTGGGAGAGGCTTTGGATGCCGATGGGCGCTGCCCCCTCAAGTCCGAAGAGGTTCGACCGTTTGTGAGGACCGGGGTCAGTGCGTGCGTACGCCGTCGATGGCGATCGACAGCAGGAGGCCCGCCTCGGCCTGGCCGTCGGTCTCCCGCTCGGTGGCCAGTGCGATGGCGCCGACGAGCTTCAGCAGTGGGGCGATGGTGATCCCGGCGCGCACGGCACCTGCCGCTTGAGCGCACGCAAGGAGGGCATGCGTCGGCGGTGCGGCACGACAAGGCCGGTGCCTGGGTGTGGCCTACGCCTGCTCCACCTACTACAGCCCACTCTCCGGCCAGTGGGCAGTAACCCCCAGGTAGGCAGGGTAGGTTGGTACGCCACTCGGGTTCCTGCAGTCACCGGCGCAGCATCTGAGTGGCGCCACCTCCAACTCCGACTTCATCACGGGACGAGGAAGAGAAATCACCAACTCTCCACGCACTCACTTCACAGTCGCCGCAGCGTCGATGGGGTCGGGTTTGCTCCTCGGACTAATAGGCCCTGCTGCCGGGAAATTAGACAGTCCCGCCGGTGTCGCCGTGAGCACTGTTTTCTCCGGCGGCTGGTCGTGGGCATGCTACGCATTCATGGTGGGCTATCTCCGACGCTCCAAGATCGAGTCGGCCGTATTTTCGTCGCTCGGTTTGACCGTGGGCGTAGCCACGTACTATCTGTTCAAAAATATTAGCCCCGTCGTCCCGGCGGGGTTGGACGCCGGCGCCGTCGCACCCGGCGAAGGAATTCTCCAAAAAATCATCCCATGGACGATAGGGGCGTTCGTCCTCGGGGCGCCCGTCGGGCTCTTGGGCAACCTTGCCCGAGTGCCAGAATGGGGCGGGCTCCCATTCCGGCTGATCGTTCCGCTCATAGCCTTCTACGAAACTTCCATGCGGCTGGAAGTGGAGGCGAGCACCGCCGACCCTGTTACCGGAATGACCTGGGGCGCTGTTCGGTTCGTCGCAGGCGTTACCGCGTTGGCACTGGTGGGTCGCACCATCTGGAGCTGGTGGCACGGACGCCGTGGTGTTCGATCTGCACGTCAGGTCGTCCCCCCACGGTCGGCTTCGAACTACGAACATCCAACGGAGTGAGAAGGCTTCCGCATACCTCGGGGTCAGCTTTCTGCCCGGCCCTGCCAGGCGGCGCAGCTACTCGCGACAGTGGTTGACCCTGCCACTGCCCGGGCAACCACGCATGCGAAGGAAACCCCCTACCCAAACCACGCGGCCGGCGTGCCCAAGTTCCTCGATAACCTGGGCGTTCCTCGCCGGAGCCCGGCGCGCCACGGTGCCGTCCAGCGCCAGCCGCCGCGCCTGACCTCCTGGCGCCTGCTTCGCGGGGGGTGCCACATGAGCGACCCCACCACCGCCGGCCGGGCCACCGGTCCGGGAAGCAGTCGGGCACGCCCTCGACCTCGTCGGCGCCCGCATCGACTCGCCCGCACAAACCGTCCACGCCTCCCTGACGTCTGGCGACTTCGGGCCGGACACGAAGTCGTCCGCTGCGATCGCGCAGTCGTCCTCGTCGTGATTGTTCAGGATTGGCCGGAACCAGTCCCTCCGAACTGGGCAATCGGTGCTGCAGGGAAGCAGCGGGCTGGCCAAGGCCCGGCCGTGAATCCCGGCCAGGGGCGATCAATTCAACCCTGCCACGGAAGCAACTGCTGCTCAGCGCGGTGAGGCTGTCGGATTCTTACCGCTCTGGGCCTGCTTTACACGGTGCACCCACCATCTTGGTGACGGGCGGTCGGCGAGGTACGCCCGCTGCCGGCCGCTCGCGGCTTCGCGGTGCCGGATCGGCGCGGGATCACGGCTCAGGGCCCTTCCGGACCTGTTCGCCTATGCCCAGGCCGAAGGGTCTACGCTGCGGATCGACGGTACCGAAGTGCAGGTACGCCGCCCGAAGGCGGGGCGGCCGGGCCGTAAGGCGTTCGTGTCGGGCAAGATGAAGCAGAACACCGAGAAAGTCACGATGATCAGCGACGAGCAGGGTCGGGAGCTGTGGCTCGGGGCGGTCCGCCCAGGTCGGATGCACGATGTCACTGCAGTACGCACCGAGGGCCGCGAGGAGCAGTTGCGTCTGCACCCGAACCTGAATGCCGAAGTCGATTCCGGCTATGCCGGCCTGGCCCGCGACTTCCCCGGCCAGGTCTGTGCCCCGCCGAAGAAGCCGGCGACGGACGCCGGGCCGTCCGAGCGCGACTTCTCGCTACCCGTGCCGCGCTCATCCGGACACGGCGAGGCGAGGTTGCCGATGTCACGCTTGACCACCGGTTCACTCCGGGGCAGAAGCCTCTAAATCTCCAATGCCCGTCAAAGCGGACCAGGTCCAGCAAAAGCCCCGGCTCATCGGGCAGTTTCTGCGTGCGCCCTCGGGTCAGCGCAGGCC
Organism: Streptomyces sp. NPDC096339; assembly: GCF_044762985.1. Classification (NCBI taxonomy): domain Bacteria; kingdom Bacillati; phylum Actinomycetota; class Actinomycetes; order Kitasatosporales; family Streptomycetaceae; genus Streptomyces; species Streptomyces sp. NPDC096339. The sequence continues at coordinate 15,927 of NZ_JBIWFI010000009.1, forward strand.
ATCTGTGTCGTCGTACTCTTCGCCGATTGGGAGTGGCCGACGGTCGTCCTCCAGGGTCTCGCCATAGATGACCGAGGAGACGGCCTCGTCGTATGCCTCGTCGAGGCCGTTCCCGCTTGTGCCGAGCATGTTTTCCCAGTCAATTCCCATACCCATGATCCTATCCGAACCGCCCGACAGTGTCGGCGATTTGGGACACTGCGGCCGTGCGGCCGCACGGCCTGGAGCTACATCTGATCGACGGATCCATGGGCCCGTGGCCGGCCGAAGGCCAACCAGGACAATGTGGTTCTCGACGCCGCTGTCACACCGTCCGAGCCCGCACCATCAACCTGCGCGCCGTGCACGGTTCACCGGTGGGGCGCACTGGCGGCGGCCTCCACGACAGAAGATGCCAATGCGCGTCGGCGGACGATCATGCGGCATTCGTACGGGTGTCAACTCGACGCGCGCGTCTTTGGCGCCGCCGGCCACGCGGGGCTGATCAGCAGCGCGGACCTTGGTCGTCCACTCTTGCTGCGGGCGACGCCCCCCATTCGAAGGGACGCACGGATCCACACGACCGGCGTGAGCGGCGACGCGCTGCACGCGATGCTGCACCGTCGTGCTCCTGTCCCACACCGATGACGGCATCCCCTGCAGGGAAGGCATCTCCCGCAGCGACGGCGGCGAGAGTGAAACCAAGTGGCTGCCCCTCTCCCCGGCCCAGAGCGCTGCGCTCCTGCGGGACCGTCACCTCCAGTTCCTCTACCGCCCCGATCCCGTGTTCATGGAGGGCGGGGAGGAAAACATGGCAGCCGTGGGACTACCGCTGCTGGGGCACATCACCCTCGACCGGAATCTCAAGAACCTGCTGGAACAGCAGAACAACCCCTCAATGACGGCCACGGCCAAGCCCGACCACGGAGTGGTCGCGACAGCACAGGCCATCCGCCAGTACGGGGCTCATCAGTAAGTCCGCCAAAGCGGTCTTCATTGGAGTGGGACCCTCGCAACGCGCGGAACCGGTCGTCCTGATCGACGGTTCGCCGCTCATGAGCGGCGAGAGCGTGATCACGATCGAGATCCGGGGCCGCGAGCCGGGAGCGCGCATACCGCAGCGCGTGGCGCACCGCGACCGGTTCCGAGACCCAAGACTGCCTCGCCGTCGCGTGCGCCGGCCGGCCGCTCCGCGGCGACGCGCTCGTCGAACGGGCACGCCGCGAAAGCAAGGACCACCTGCCCTGGATTCCGAGCCAGGACTGGAAGTGGGGCACGGCGACAGCCCGGCAACGGCTGCTCCACCGGCTCGGTGTCGTCAGCCAGATGACCGCCGACCACACCTCTCTTAGCGGCGTGAGTAGCCTCACCGCCAGCATGCGTCAACGCATGCTCGCTCGCCGGCCTGCACTTCAGCCAGTCCCGACAAAGCGGCCATAGAGGTTGGCTGCCACCCCAAGTGGTCTGCGAGTCACAGACAGACCGACCCGTCTCTCGCTCAGAGAAGGCAGTTGGTCAACTGATCATCTACTGCTCGACGCGGGCGCGAGTTGAAGACGGACTGCTCCTGGACGTCATCTGGCCACTGAAGTGAGGCCACCGCAGGGTCGGCGCGGAAACGGTCATAGCCGAGGCCGCCATCTTCACGGCGTGCCATCAGCGAGCTGAGGTCACATAGATTCACGCCTCCAGATGTACAACGGATTCTCTGTGGTGTTCCTGACTCGCGCGGGGGTCAGGGGCGAGCCATCCGGGTGGGATTGCCGGACTGCAAGGCGCGTCTGCTGCGGGGACGGGCAAAGACGGTGCGAACGTCGCCCCGCCGGGGCTCTCCCTTCATCGTCCCGCCCAGGAGTAGATGTGATTTCCTCAAGGCCGACCGACTCGGTCGGTCGTACCGGCTTGTCGCTTCCCCGCCACTCGTCAGCCGACCGTGGTCAGCGGCTCCGAGCGCTGACCACGGCGGTCGCGGTGATCTGCGCCGGGTTCGCCCCGGTGACGCTCGCCGGCACCGCCCACGCGCAGGGCAGCTGCACCACGAGCGGCACCACCACCACCTGCGTCTTCGCCGACCCCGGCGAGCATACGTTCGTCGTCCCCAGCGGGGTGACGAGCCTGGCCGTCTCCGCCACGGGCGCCGCCGGCCAGAACGGCAGCACCCCGGCCAGCCTCGGTGGCACAGGCGCAAGAGTCGCTGGCACTCTTACCCCTCCCGCAGGAGTCACCACGCTCTATGTCAACGTCGGTACCGGTGGTGGCCGTGGCGGCGTCACCGGCTTCGGCACCTCTGGCGTTGGAGGCGGCGCGAGCGACGTCCGCACCTGCAGCACCTCCACGGCCGGCTGTGTACTCACCGGCAACACCGGTACTGATCCCCGTCTGATCGTGGCCGGTGGAGGCGGAGGCGGCGGAGCTGCCAGCGGCTTCGCCGGCTTCGGCGTCGGGGGAGCGGGTGGCGCAGCCGGGGATGTCGGGCTGGCCGGCGGTAGCCGTGGTCCCCAAAGCGGAGGCGGAGGTGGCGGTGGCACCGCCACCAGCGGCGGGGCGGGCGGTACGACGTGCAGCTTCGGCGCCAACAACGCAGCGAGCGCCGGTGTCGAGGGCGCAGGCGGTGTCGGCGGCGACGCGGGCATCTCGGGAGGTGGCGGCGGCGGGGCCGGCTGGTTCGGAGGCGGCGGTGGCGGCGGCTGCAACTTGGAGGGCATCAACAACCAGGGCGGCAGTGGTGGTGGCGGAGGCGGCTCGAACCGCGTTCCGTCGGGCGGCAGCTCCGGCCCCGGGACCGGACCGGCGCAGGTGACCATTACCTACGAGCTGGTCCCCCCGAACTGCGCGACCGCCACGCCCACCATCACGGGCACAAACGGCAACGACCTCATCACGGGCACACCGGGCAACGATGTGATCTTCGCGCTCGGCGGTAACGACGTCGTCAACGGCGCCGGCGGCAACGACCTCATCTGCGGCGGTGCGGGCAACGACAAGCTCAGCGGCAACGCCGGCAACGACCGCATCGAAGGCGGCACCGGGAACGACATCATCTACGGTGACGACAACGACGACACCCTCATCGGCGGTGACGGCAACGACATCGTCAACGGCGGCGCCGGCAACGACACCCTCCAGGGCAACAACGGCAACGACACCCTGAACGGCAACGCCGGCACCAACACCAACGACGGCGGAGCCGGCCACAACACCTGCACCAACCCCTCCACCGGCCCCGGCTGCTGAACCCGCACGCGATATGGGCATGGCAGAGGCCGATGGGATACCCATCGGCCTCTGACCAGGCCTGGACGATCGCCGGTATGGGACTCCTACCGAAGGCGCAGGTCAGAGGGCCGGGGCGCGCCGGTCCCCGGTTGGTATTTCGGGGCTCAGCGCGACGCGAGCGCGCCCCGGGCACTACGGACGGACGAGATCCCGCGCCTGACAGCCGAGTTCACCGACGCGGTAGCCCGCGCCACCCGGGCAGGCTTCGACGGAGTCGAACTCCACGGCGCACACGGCTTCCTCCTCGAACAGTTCCTCAACCAGCACCTCAACGACCGCACCGACCAATACGGCGGATCCATCGAGAACCGCGCCCGATTTCTCCTGGAAGCCCTCGACGCCCTGACCGACCGCGTCGGCGCGGACCGGGTCGGCGTGCGGCTGTCGCCGTTCACCCTGGCGAGCGACCTGCCCGCAGACGACCAGGCCGAAGCCATGTACGAGTACCTGGCATCAGAACTCGCCCGCCGCTGGCTTGCCTACGTGCACCTCAGCGACCTCCGTCTGGGCAGCACGGCGAACATCCCCGTGAATTTCCTCAAGACCTTCCGGGCCGCCTATGACGGAACGATCCTCCTGGCGGGCGGCCTGGACCAGACACGGGCAGAAGAACTCATCGCCTCAGACCTCATCGATCTCGCCGTCTTCGGCAAGCCGTTCATCTCCAACCCCGACCTGGTGGAGCGGATACGAACCCCGCCTCCCCCAAGCGACGGCTGCTTGAACCAGCTCACAGGCAGGTCAGGTCAACACCTTGTGCCGTCTGCCCACGCCGAGATCTCCGCGGCACCCTGCCGGACGGCTTCGTCCTCGTCCCGGGCGAGCTTCCCGCAGGCCGCTGCGACGTCCGGCACACCGTCCGGTCCCACGAGCGCGTCATGCACCCCGGTCTGCAGCCAGTCAGCCTGGTTGTCGTCAGCCTCGGCAACCGCGAGAGCAATGAGCCTTACAGCGGCCACCGTCCCCACCCGGGCCAGGGCCTCTGCCGTCTGCCGAGTCACCGCCGTGTCCTCGACGTCCAGCAGCAGCCCCACCAGGACTTCCGCAGCCTCAGGAACATCAGCGAAGGAAGCAAGGTCACGCCCGGCGCGAGCACGTTGCGTCCACGAAAGAGACGACGCCTCAGCCAAGGCCGCCTCCAACCCACTCATCATCTCTGGCACGACCAGACAGTCTCATGCCCACGAAGAAGATCGAACCTCGGGCCGAAGCTGCCCACACGCTTGACGAAGAACATAGAGGCACCCCCCGCTTCTCGCGTACAAAGCCAGGGCCCCGTCTTGAGGGCGGCGGGCTTGGCTGACGCCGGGGTCCTCCCCGAACGCGTCGGGCCCGCGCCACCCTCGAAGGGCGGCGCGGGCCCGCACCGTCAGGTTGCTGCGGTCGGTCTCGTCCCGGACGTCACCGAAGCCGTACGGGTCAGACCCTCTCGGGCAGACGCCGGACCTCCTCGGCCCCGGTCGGGCCGGTCCCGACCACCTGCGTACCAACGGGCATCCCGGCGACCACCCCGCCGGCCCGCAGACGCCACACGGCGACCTCCGGGGCCCAGTAATCACAGACCAGCTTGGTCAGCGGAACTCCGATGACCACCTGGGCCAGGTTGCTCGAACCTGGTCGAGTCGCTGGTGGTGGACCTGGATCCAGGTCTCCGTAGGTTCGATCCCGAGCATGAGGCTCACGCGGGCGGGGTCCTGGACCGTCAACGACAGCATGCGGTCCTCGTGCATGAAGAAGTCGAGACGCGGCCCGCAGCCGCCACCGATCGTCCCGTCTTTGCCCGGCGCAAGCAGGGTCAGGTCTTGCTGCCAGGTCTCAAGGTCCTGCCGGAACAGGTGGATCTCAAGCCTGGCACCGACGACGCTCGCGGTGACCAGGACATCGACTCGGAGAATGTAGCTCAGCGCCCCGAACCCAGTGAACGTCCCCGTCGCCGGCTCATGCAGAATCCAAGACGCCCCTCACCCCTGAGACGCTTTGGATCACAAACCATGTCGATCAGTATTCTGCTCACCGTGATGCCTCCGCGTGCTGGGGCCGGTTCTCAAGTCGACTGGGACGTGATGGACCGCGCATGGGGCTTCTCCTTTCCATCGGACTACAAGGCGTTCGTGGAGCACTACGGCGCAGGAGTCATCGAAAACTTCGTGAGCGTCTTCGAGCCGGCACTCGAGAGATCCGGCCAGCCGACAGGTCCCATGGCCGAGGAAAGTTCCGTGGCCGAGGAGCTCTGGGAAGAACTGCAGGGGATACCGGGAGTCGAAGCCCAGGCAGACCGGATCTCGGCCTGGGCTGCCGACGGTACGGGCGACCTCCTGTGCTGGCTGCGCGCCGGGGACGACCCGGACCAATGGCCCGTCCTCGTGTACGAGCGCGGCAAAGACGCGTTCCGGCTTTACCCCTGCGGGATGACGGAGTTCCTCGTCCGCGTCTTCCAGGCCCAGTTCCCCGAGCATCCGCTGTCCGGCACCCCGCTGTGGGGCGCCGCGGCTCCGCGGTTCCTCACCCATGCCCAAAAACGCCAAATCACAGGTCAAGACCCCTGGAAGTAGCCCGATACGGGCCCCGATCAACCGGTTCCCACGTCTCTTCGAATCAGGTGAAGTGCTGATGCAGAAGTCCGGTGACGTCGTACTGCGTCCCCATCAGGAAGAGGCAGTCATACGCGGGCTCGACTGTGAACAAGCACGCCCATGACAGCCGGCAGCCCTCGGCGAAGGCGCCACACGGTAGCGGCCTGGGCACCCCATGACAGCCATGATCAGCACCGAAGCACGGTGACAGCAGAGGCAATCCTCCCGGCTGGAGCGGTCTGCCACCCTTCTGGCCGCCTTGAGCGCGATTGCCGTTGTCGGCTTCGATTGGAAATCGATCAATCAGGTCAACAGCGAGCAGGCCCTTGCCCGCGAGGAACAGATCACCGATCGGTATACCGCTGCCGTGGAGAACCTCGGCAACAAGCGTTCCGAGGATGTGCGGGGTGTGACGACCCGTGGATTCGCCGGGCTACCGGTGCCCCGGATGACCTGCAGCCATAGCGACCCCCAGCGCTGGTTGCGGCGGACGGCGAAGCAGACGCCATACTGCTCGGCTCCCACTCGCGCACCGCCGAGCGCTTCCCCGCCGCCTCGCACGCCACGGTCCGGGCGATCCAGTGGAACCCGCCTGTGTCCACTGCCATAGCCGAGTACGAGAAGGACAACCATGGAGTTCAGGGAGGAGATAGCCGACGTCTGGACCGACGTGCACGAGGCGTACCATCCCAAGAGCGAAGAGCCCGATCACATGGCCGATTTGGTCGACAACCCGAGGGGACGGGCCATGGGCAAGGAAGTCGTCAAGGAGACGGCCGACGGGGTCGGGAAGTCGCGGATGGCGAGCGAACTCAAGAAGACCAACTACGAACCGCTCCTCGCCCGCGCTCGCGCCTACTCCAAGTCGAGTGGCACCGCGACCCAGGGACGATTTCGAGGAGTTCGGACAATGACGTCCTCATCCTCACGCACGTACCTCTGGGTCACCCTGACCCTTCTCGGCGGCATCGCGGTCGTGCTCGCCGTGGTCGCCAACGTGCTCCTTTCGCCCGAACCGGGCCGGTCCTCCGGCACCCATCAGGCGAAGGACGTCGCCGGGGTGTGGAGCAGCGAGGCGGGGGGCCGACTGGAGTTCACCGCAGCGGGGGAGTTCTCCGCGAGCAACGTCCGGCTCGAACCCCGCTGCGCGGACTCCTACGATGCCGGCCGCCGCGACGAGCGGTTCTCCGGCACGGGAAAGTGGAAGTTCGGGTCCTTTCCCGACGAGGCTGACGGCATGACGATGGAGTTCACGCCGACGGGATCCGCTCCCGACCTCCACACGTGCACGGTCTACTCCATGTTCAGAGGAACGCCCGCACGACCGGCGATCCAGCTCCACCAGGACATGGGGACACCGGAGCGGTACGAGCGAACCGAGCAGCTCGACCGCTGATCCAACCGCGCCCACCGTGACTCACCCACTGAAGGCTCCGCGCACCGCGCGGGGCCTTCAGTCGTCCACGCCGTCACGACCGGGCGCCGCCGCACGCCCCGGTACACCGTGTTCTTGCCCTCCGGCTATTCCATGACCTCGTATTCGACCCACAACAGCACGTCCCGCGCCGCGGCGAGCTTGTCGGCGTCGCTTCCCTGGGTGATTTCCAGCTCGACCCCGGCCGTCCCTCGGCCCGCTCAACGCCATCCACGGCAAAGCCCACGCCGCCTCGCCGTCCGCGAGCTGCGCGCAGCGCAAGCCGCCGCCGGGGTGCCACTCCATGACCGGGCCGGCCGCGTCGCCGTGTTCGGTGCACCAGGACACCGGGGCCAGGCCGCCGCAGTCGTATCGGCGGCACACGCACTCCTCGCCGGACCGCGCGTGCGGAACTCCGTGACGGACCACCCCGCCCACCGAACCATCCGCGGCGGCGCCCCGCAGGCCGGCGGGCCAGGACAGCGTCACCCGCAGGCCGCCCGATCCCGAACGGAACCGCTCGAGTACCCGCACCCTGCCCTGCACCGCAGGGCGCCGTCGAGCGGGAGATCGGTCTGACGCAGATGCTGCGGGCGCGGGGCTGGTCCAACCTCCAGGAGGCACGATCGGGACTGGCCTCCCAGATGGCCTGGCTCGTGAACACCGGCCGCTACCCGAACTACAACCTCTACATCGGCGAGGCCGCCCGCAAGGACGACCCGCAGTGGCAGTTCGAGACCGGCCTGGACTGTGTCCTCGACGGCATCGCGGCACGTCTGGCGTCTGGCCTCTGACGCCCACCGGCGCCCGGGAAACGCACTGACCACTTCACCAGGGGCCGTCGCTCACCGCCCCGGTCTGACACGACATCTGGAGGTCCCATGGCCAGTATCAAACCCGCCGCCACCCGCACCGCCCAGGGCCGAAGCCGGCTGCCGGCCTGGCAGGCCGTGGTCGGCGCCGCGGTCATCGCCGCGGTCCTCAACGTAGTCGTCCTGCTCGTCGGCAACGCCGCCGGAGCCGCGCTGGTCCTGGAGCTCAACGGCAAGCCGGACGAGATCGGCCCGGCCTACGTGATCATCATGTCAGTACTCGCGCCAGCGGTGGGCCTCACCGCCTCCGTCCTGCTGAAGCGGTGGCAGCCCGGCTTTCTGAGGGTGGCCCAAGTCCTGGCCGCAGCCGTGGCAATGGGGCAGCCTCATCGGTCCGCTGACCCTGGAAACCGACGGCGGCACCGCGAGCACGATCGCTGCGATGCACCTGCTCACCGGCGGCATCACGATAGCCGCGCTGGAGGCGATCCGCCGCTCGCAAGAGCGAGCCGGGACAGCTGGCGAGACGGCCCTTTCCGTGACCGCCGGCCTCCCGCGCCTTCGTGACAAGGGCAGTCAGTGAATGCGGTCCAGGGTGTTGCCGGGTGGATGTCAGGAGTTGTGTGGGGTTACCAGGCCGGATTCGTAGGCGAGGACCACGAGCTGGGCGCGGTCTCGGGCGTGGAGTTTGGTCATGGCCCGGTTGACGTGGGTTTTCGCGGTCAGGGGGCTGATCACCATGCGGTCGGCGATCTCGTCGTTGGACAGGCCCTGTGCGACCAGTACGACGGCTTCGCGTTCGCGGCTGGTGAGTTCTTCCAGGGCCGGCCCCGTGGTGCCGGGGAGCGGCTGGCTGACGTAGCGGTTGATGAGCTTGCGGGTGATCGAGGGTGCGAGGAGGGCGTCGCCGCGCGCGGCGACGCGTACGGCGTGCAGGAAGTCCTCCGGTTCGATGTCCTTGACGAGGAATCCGGCTGCGCCGGCGGACAGGGCGTCGAAGACGTATTCGTCCAGGCCGTAGTTGGTGAGGATGACGACGTGGATGCCGGTCAGTGCCGGGTCGGCCGCGATGCGCCGGGTTGTTTCGATGCCGTCGAGGACCGGCATCTGGATGTCGATGAGCGCGATGTCGGGTAGATGCACGCGGGCGAGCTCCAGGCCATCGAGCCCGTTGGCGGCCTCGGCCACGACCTCGATGTCGTCTTCGAGGTCGAGGAAGGCGCGGAATCCGCTGCGGATGAGGGGCTGGTCGTCGACCAGCAGGACACGGATCACGAGGCGCGCTCCACGGGAAGTTCGGCCTGGACGGTGAAGCCGCCCTCGTGCCGCGGTGCTGCCCGGAGTCGTCCGCCGAGGGCGGTGACGCGTTCGCGCATCCCGAGCAGGCCGATGCCGGGCACGGGGGCGGTGTCCGGCATGGCCTTGCCGTCGTCGTCGACCCGGAGGGTTATGGCGTTCGGGCGGTGGTCGATGCGGACCGATGCCGTGGTGGCGTCCGCGTGCCGGGCGATGTTGGTGAGCGACTCCTGGACGATCCGGTAGACGGTGCGGCCCACCGCGGCCGGTACGTCGTGCCCGTGGCCCTGGATCGTCAGTGTCGCCCGCAGACCGGTCTTGCCGGCCCGTTCCACCAGTTCGGAGACGTGGTCGAGGCCGTGCGGTGGGCTGGTGTCGTCGTCGCGGAGCGCCTCCAGGGTGGCGCGGAGCTCCCGGGACGCCTCCCGGCCGGCCTCCCGGATCGCCAGTAGGGCCTCCGGGACCGGTTCGCCCCGCTTCCTGGCCACGTGGACGGCGGCTTCGGACTGCACCTTGATGACCGAGATCTGGTGGGTGAGGGAGTCGTGGAGCTCTCGTGCGATGTGGAGCCGTTCCTCGTCGGCGCGGCGCCGTGCCGTCTCCTCGCGGGTGCGCTCTGCCTCGTCAGCCCGCTGCTCGGCCTGCCGCACCGCCTCCCCGGCGGCGAAGGCGGCGATGAGCCAGGCGATCTCCAGGGTGCCGCGGGCCTGTACCGATACCTCGGCCGCGGGCCCGTCGCGGAGGGCCAGTGCCGTGAGCTGGAGGGTCACCAGCAGGGTCACGGAGGTCGTCACCGCGAGGGCGCGGTGCCCGGCCCGGACCGCGTAGTACACGGCGACCAGGTAGGCGACGGAGAGGACATCGAACCCGGCCGCCTGGTAACCGATCGCGCACAGTCCGGTGACGGCCAGGACGACGACCGGAGCCCGGCGGTGCGCGGCCAGTGCCAGGCCGCCGGCGGTCAGCAGTGCGTGGCCGAGCAGGTCGGTTCCTGTGCCCGGGTGCGTCGCGGACCATCCGGTGCCCAGCATGAGCGCCGCCACTCCGACGGCGATCGCCCGGTCCCCGGCAGCGGGTGGTATTGCGAACCCTCGTTTCCCCATGTGCGCACCTTAGCCAGATGGTTTCGCGGGCGAGTCCCTCGCGTGGAGGAACGGCCTTCTACCGCGCTCGTGGTAGCTGCGCGGTTCCTGCGGCGTCCGTGGTAGCCGTGTACGCCGTCGGCGGCAGCGCGAAGTGCGTCCGTCTGCGGGACGACCGGCGGCGGGTGTGGCGGACAGGATCGGGCGACATCGATCGACAGAAGTCGTACGAGGAGAAGGAGTACTTCATGTCCGTCCGTTACGTGCTTGCCGCACCGGCGGCCGCGCACGCCTCACTCCAGCCGATCGCCGCCGATGCCTACGAGCTGACCTCCGGGCGGATGGTGGGCACCGGGGCCGCGCTGGTGGCGCTGGCCGGCGTGGTCGTTGGCGTCCTGTCCCTGGCCCGCTCCGCCGGCCGGATCGGCAACGGCGGGAGGAGGGGGGCCATCGCGGCCCTGGTGTCGGGGCTTGTCGGCATGGTCGTCGGCGCGGTGAATCTGGCCGTCGCCGACGGCGGTCCCGGCACCGGCAACGGAGTGGTCGGTGGCGCCGTGGCCCTGGTGCTGGGGCTGATCGCCGCGATCCTCGGCCGACTGGCCCTGGTCCGCTCCCGCCGCACTGGACGACCGGCAGACCGTCCCGTCCACCTGCGCGCGGCCGAGTGAGGAAGGAACAGGGACAGGGACAGGGAGTTGAGGAGACGATGATGGCAACGGACACCGCACCCGCGGGCGGGGCTCTGGCGGGGCTGGGCCGCTTCTGTTTCCGGCGCCGCCGCCTGGTCCTCCTGATCTGGATCATCGGTGTGATCGCCGTGGCGTTCGTGGGCTTCGGCTATGGCGCCGCCCCCGACAACGACTTCTCCGGAGGAGACTCGCAGTCGGCGAAGGCACGGCAACTGATGGAGAAGCACTTCCCCGAGGAGCAAGGGGACAGGCTGACCCTCGCGATCAAGGCCGACCAGGGGATCGACGAACCGGCCGCCAGGCAGAAGATCGAGAAGGTCATCGCCGATCTCGCCGATTCACCTGTGACCGGGCCGGTGACGTCGCCGTATGAGGACATGAGCCTGGTGACGCCGGATCGCCGGATCGCCCGTATGACCATTCCCCTGAGCGACAAGGAGGTGGAGAAGAGCGCGGTCAAGCCGTTGGTGGACACGGTCAAGGCCGCCTCCGACGGCAGCGTCACGCTTGCGCTGGGCGGGTACATGGCGGAAAAGGCGGAGACGCCCCCGCAGGGTCCGGCCGAGAGCGTGGGCCTCCTGGCCGCAGCGGTGATCCTGTTCATCGCTTTCGGGTCTCTGGTGGCCATGGGTCTGCCGATCGTGACCGCCCTCCTGGCCATCGTGGCCGGCCTCGCCCTGATGAAGTTGGTGGGGCATGTGGTGCCCGCGCCGAATTTCGCTCTGACCTTCGGCGCGATGATCGGGCTGGGCGTCGGCATCGACTACGCACTGTTCATCGTGACCCGTTACAAGGACGGTCTTCGGGACGGTGATGAGCCCGAGAGCGCCACGGTCAAGGCAATCAGCACCGCGGGGCACGCGGTGCTGTTCGCCGGCACGACCGTTGTGATCGCGCTGATGGGCTTGCTCGTCATGGGCCAGCGGCTGATGACCGGGGTGGCCGTCGCCACGTCGATCACGGTGCTGGTGACGATGATCGCCGCAGTCACGCTGCTGCCCGCGTTCCTGGGCTTCACCGGATACAAAATCAATTCACTGCGCCTGCCCCGCCGCGCGTCCCGCCGCAACCCGTCCGCCGGCACTCCGTCCCAGGAACCGCGTACACCCGCAGAACGTTGGGCCGGCGTGGTGCAGCGCCGGCCGCTGGTGTCCGCACTCACCGCCGGCGGGATCCTGCTGATCCTGGCCGCCCCCGTGCTGTCGATGCGGCTGAGCCAGCCCGACGCCAGCGTCCAGCCCCGTGATCGGAGCAGCTACATCTCGTACACGATCCTCTCCGAGGGCTTCGGTCCGGGCTACGGAGCACCCCTGGTCTTCGCCGCCGAGATCGACTCCAAGAATGCCGATCTCGGTCCCGTCGTCGAAGCGGTCGGCAAGACCAAGGGCATCGCCCATGCCACGCCGCCCCGGGTCAGTGAGGACGGGAAGGCCGTCACCTTCATCGCCTTCCCCACGACCGGGTACCAGGACGAGGCGACCGCGGACCTGGTGCACGATCTCCGCGACGACGTGCTGCCCCGTACATCGGGAGGCGAACGGGTCCTCGTCGGCGGACCGAACGCCGCCACCATCGATGTCGCCGAGGAGTCCGGCTCGCGCCTGCCCCTGATGATCGGGGTCGTCATCGCGATGTCCATACTGCTGCTCATCGCGCTGGTCCGGTCCGTCACGATCGCCTTGCAGGCCGCCGTGATGAACCTGCTGTCCATCGGAGCCGCCTACGGTGTGCTGGTGGGGGTCGTGCAGTGGGGCTGGCTCGGCACCGCCCTCGGGTTCCCGGCCGCCATGCCGGTCACGACCTGGGTCCCCATGATGATGTTCCCGGTCCTGTTCGGCCTGTCGATGGACTACCAGGTGTTCCTGATCTCACGGGTCCGCGAGGAGTACGAGCGCACCGGAGACACCCGCGAGGCCGTCGCCACGGGGCTGGCGCGGACCGCCAAGGTGATCACCGCCGCGGCCGCCATCATGATCGCCGTCTTCACCACCTCACTGCTCGGCCCCGACGTCGCCGTCAAGCAAGGAGGCCTCGGCATGGCCGTCGCCGTGCTCATCGACGCCACCATCGTCCGGATGGTCTTCGTCCCCGCGGTGATGGAACTGTGCGGCAAGGCCAACTGGTGGATACCCGGACGCCGGCCACCGAAGACGACCCCGACCGCACCGGCCCAGATCCGGGAAGGAGCCAAAGCCTGACACCCCATCAAGCCGCAGCAGGACCCCGACCTGATTCCGGGCCTGCCGGGGAACCCCTCACCCCGGCGCCCACAACGGAAGCCCACGGCGCCCAACCGGCCCTTCGGGCCGGGGTCCTCCGCTTCGCTGAGGACTGCTCTGGTTCCACCTCACTTCACCCACCAGAGCTGACCTCGTTTCACTCGGTTTACACCTTTGGCGTGTTGGGCCCCGCTGAGGCAGGGCCCAGCCGGCAGCAGCAGTCAGGGACGCTTCCTCATCCATGAAGTGTCCTCGCCACTGTGGCCCAACGACCCCGCCTCCCAAGCCCGCACATCACGGCGAGCCTCCCGAACATCCCTCCGCATGGCAGGACCATCACGGAACCGACTCCCACGCCGTCTCGCCCTCCAGTCAATCCACACGGCAAGCACGAGCATCAAGACAAGAGGCAGCAACAAAACCCACATGCCCACATCGTGCAGGCGTACCGCCACACCCACCAGAGGCTGCAAGCTCTTCACAACCCATACGCTCCGGACGCAACCCAACTCCGGGGCAAGGGCTGTCCCCCAAATGATCTCCGAGTCGCCTCGGGACTGCTCAGTGGTCGTGTGGCCCCCACACCTATCCGGCGAGCACGAGATTGTGCATCTGCGCCGCGGCTGACCGGACTACGGCTACCCGGTGCTGACTACCGACCAGATCCCGGCTCGATGAGCCGTGCGTCCATGGGCTTGCTGCGATGCGGACGCAAGACCTCCAGCCAGGTCACTCCATCGTCCAGGAGACGGCCCTTGTATCCGAAGCCGTTCCACCCCAGATCGACGAAACTACGCTCGGCCTGTTGCTCCCGGCCGAACAGCCGCTGACCGTGCAGCGTCACCTCCCCCAGATCCACGCCCCGCTCCTCCAACGCCACCGGGGCGCACGTCGCTGCGCGGCGCAGAGGGCCTTCGCCCACCTGACCAAGGTAACCAGGATGGATGGGGTCACTGCCCGCCGCCACATCGACACCGCGTTCGCGATGTGACGGCGCCGTTCGCAGGTCACCTGGAAGCCGGATTTGAGCATCCTCACCGATGCCGCGATCACCGCCCGACGGCCGCCCAGCGCGGAAAAGCGTCCCGGCATCGCCGCAGCAGCCCTCGCCGCTGAACGCGGCATCCCTCGGCTCCGCCTCGCTTGCGGCGGCGGATCTTTCGCCGCAGCAGCTGACCGAGCCGCATATCCGCTCGAGATGCCTCAGCCGCACCACCCGTGCGGAAGGGTGCTCAACTCGGTTCCTCGCGGGGCTTTCAGGGCAGCACGAAGAGCCCTCGGCAAAGGGCTGGAGGAGTGCTGTGGAGGTGGGAAGGTGGTGCCGTGACTGAGTGGTGGCTAGACAGCCATCAGAACAGGCTGGACACGGGTTGGGGCACCGGACTGTGGTGCAGGGGCGGTAGTCTGCCTGGAGGTATCGGGTTGCCGATGAGCATCTGATCTCGAACAGCCTGGTGTCCGAGATGGGCGGCCTGCCCCAACGTGGCTGGCGGGTGATATGCGTGCGGTTCCCGCCCCGGGCGGCCCCGGCGGTCGTTTCGAGACGGGCTGCGTCCTGTCGTGCCGTTGTGCTCACCGGGTGCTGACATCGGGTCCGGCTGATCAGCCCCTCCCGGATTCCATGTCCTCCGATGAGTCCGGCCTGCCTGCGGTGCCGCCACTTCTGACGCCACCGGAGCCTCCGGCCACGCGTTCTTCGGCACCCGTGAGCCGCTCACGGCTCGGATCAGCGGGCGCTGGTTAGCGGCACACCCAGCAGGTCTTCGAGCTGAGAGACCGTCTGTTCGGGCTGCAGCGCCTGCACTCCCGCGAAGCCGAGCTTCTCAGCCGCCCGCACGTACTCCTCGGTGTCGTCGACGAATACGCACTCGTCGGCCGACAGGCCCAGGACCTTCAGCATGACCTCGAAGAGTGCGGGGTCGGGCTTGCGCATCCCGTGACACTCGGAGATGACCACGCCGTGATAGAGGGCCTCGAGCTCGTAGCCGTCGTACAGGTTCCAGGGGGTAAGCCCCACCGAGTTGGACAATATGCCGACCTTGATCCCGGCCCGCTTCGCTGCGGCGGCCGCGTCGATCATGGTCTGCTCAGGCCGCAGGTCGGCGAAGATCCGGCCCATCAGATTGTCCGCAGAGACTTCCAGCTTGGGGGCAGCAGCCTCGTTCCATTCTGTCTGGGTGATCGCACCACGCTCCAGCTCGTGGGTGAGCCGAACGCCTTCTGCGTCCATGTACAGCGCCCTGATACACGCCCCCTGCGCCAACCCCTCGCGCTGCTCGAAGGCCAGCACGGCCGGCAGCAGCGGCGTGGTGAGCACCCCGCCGAAATCGAGGACGAGGCCGGTGCGGTGAGACATGCGGGAACTCCAGCAGTGTGAGGATCGGGCTGTGGGCCGGGGCGAAGGACACGCGTGTCAGCAGTGGGCCGAAACCCCCGTCATCGGGCGGCGGCAGCCGCACGGGGCGGAGGAGGTGGAACGAGTCCGCCTTCGCCTGGTGCACACAGGCCTTGTCCATACGGTACCAATCGCCCGGTCCGGGGCCGGAACGGACCCGGACGGGAGCAGCAGCGCACACCATGTACCGCACGACGCCGCGACGGTTGATCGTGCCCGGGCCACGAGCCTGCGAGCGGGCGACCGCCTGGGCGTGACCGGATGGCTGTCAGCCGCGGATGAAGGACTGGATGACGTGTGTGCTCTGCTTCGGGACTCGGTTGCAGTCGAACAGCCCGAAGGGGACGGCGTAGCCGTCCAGCCATTCGTAGTTGTCCACGCCCGTCCACAGGTGCACGCCCGTGATGTCCATGCCGCCTGCGATGGCGTCTCGGACTCGTTCCAGAGCGGCCGGCAGGTAGGCGGCCCGCTTGGTGTCGTCCTCACCGCCGAGGCCGATCTCTGAAACGAGGAACTTCTTGCCGGGCAGCTCGGAGTGCAGACGGGCGAGGACTTCGCCGAGGCCCGGTGCCCAGGACACGTATCGCTGCGTCCCCACGGGCTGCCCGGCGGGGTAGGGCAGGAGTTCTGCCGAGGAGTTGACCGCAGCGGTGAAGTAGTAGCTGAAACCGTACTGGTCGAAGGCGTCCTCGTAGCGCGGTGTCCGGGCGATGTTCAGCCAGGTGCCGCCAAGAGGCACCTGCCCGCCGCCCTGGTGCCGGTCCATCTCGCGACGTGGGCCGCGTACACGCTGGCCCAGCGGCCCCCGCTCTCCGGGCTGAGCGCTTGGTGGGCGGGGTTCTTCGAAGGTGTCCGGACGCCCTGTCCGCCACGGCGGCCTATGCGGTGGCGGACCGTGTGGCGGATGACCCGACTGCGCCGACCAGAACAGCGCGTTTCGCCTGCAAAAGTAGTTCGTGCATACTTTCACAGGCGGGGTAAGGCGTTCCGGCTGACCGCACTGACCAGGGGAAATGCAGACATGCACACCGGTACACCCGTCACCGGCGGCTTCAACACGCTTCTGCGCCGCCTGCGGACGGAGGCCGGGCTGAGTCAGGAGGAGCTGGCGCATGCTGCGGGGGTGAGCGTGCGGGCGCTGTCGTACATGGAGCGCGGACACTCCCGCGGGCCGCAGCGTCGCACCGTGCAGGCACTGGCTGCCGCCCTCGGCCTGGACGAGGCCGGCGTCCAGGAGCTGGAACACAGCGCGAGCCTGGGCCGTCCGCGGAAGGCCCGCACGATGGATCTGCCCCTGCCTACGGGCGTACCGGATGCTGCTGAGCAGATTCCTGCCCCCGATCTGCTGCCGCGCGCACCGCGCGGCTTCTACGGACGAACGGCGGAACTCGACGCCCTGTCCCACACCACCCAGGGCGAGGCGCCCGTCAGCCTGGTGGTCGGGCCCGCCGGGGTCGGGAAGACAGCCCTCGTGCTGCACTGGGCCCACCACCACCGTGCCGCCTTCCCCGACGGGCGGCTCTACGCCGACCTGCGAGGCTTCGGCGACGCGGGCGAGCCTGCACTCATTGAGGTGCTGCGAGAGTTCCTGCCGGCGCTCGGTGTGCCGCTCGGCCGGATACCGGAGTCGGCGAACGGCGCAGCTGCGCTGTTCCGGTCGCTCGCCACTGACCACCGGCTCCTCGTCGTGCTCGACAACGCGCGAAACTCCGAGCAGGTCAGGCCGCTCCTTCCGGGCGGTCGCCGCTGCGTGACCGTTGTCACCAGCAGGCACCGGCTGCCAGGGCTGATCGTCACCGACAACGCCCGCCCCGTCGCGGTGGATGTGTTCGGCCCGCAGGACGGCACAGGGCTCCTGGCCGTGGTACTCGGCACGGAACGGGTCATCGCAGAGCCGGTGGCCGCGCGACGGCTGGCCGAGCTCTGCGACGGACTCCCCCTCGCGCTGCGGGTCGTAGCTGCCCGGTTGACGCAACGCCCCGGCTTGTCCCTGGACGCGATGGCCGCTGAGCTCTCCGACGAGACGCGCAGGCTGAGCCTGCTGGATGTGGAAGACACCGGCGTGCAAGCGGCGCTGCGCCTGACGCTGCAACAGCTCCCGCAGGACGTCTCCCGTCACTTCGCCCACCTCGGCCGCCACCCCGGTACGCACATCGACCGGTATACGGCGGCAGCCCTGGCGGATACGACTGCGCCGGTCGCCGAGGCCGCCCTGGAGAGGCTGGCCGTCGCACACCTCGTCACGGAGACGGCGCCCGGCCGATGGACCATGCACGATCTCGTGCGGCTCTACGCACGGAGCCTGGACGTTACGCCCGAAGCCCTCAAACGCGTACTCGACCACTACATCACCACGGGCCTCGCGGCCGTGGCGGCGGCCGAGCCCGGCAACGAGGAGTGCTTCCCGCTGCCGGCGGACCATCTGCCGTCCGCTGCCGTCCGGGAGTTCGGCGATCGGTCCGCCGCTGTGGCCTGGTACGCGGCCGAGCGGGATGACCTCACGCTTGCGGTGGCCGCGGCGCACGCCGCCGGACTGCACGGCAGGACCTGGCGGATCGTCCTGACGCTGTGGCCGCTGATCGTGTGGCGCGTACGGGACGGCTGGGTCCCGCTCCTGGAGACCGGGCTCGAGGCGGCACGGGCCGACGCCGATCAGCACGGCGAGGCACGCGTGCTGAACGTGCTCGGCTGGGTGCTGATCGAGGAAGGGCGCATCGAGGAGGCGCTGACCCTGCTGAGGGCAGCCCACGCGCTCGCCTCCACGACGGGCGACCCGGTAGCCGAGGCGAACGCCCTGATCGTTCTGGCCATGACGCAATCGGCACTCGGCGGCCTGGACGATGCCGCGCAGGGGTGTGAGCGGGCGGTCGAACTGGCCCGCGAGGCTGACGACCGGACCATCGAAAGACTGGCCCTGCAGCACCTGGCCCGTCATCGAGCCGACGCGGGGAAATGGCGCGAGGCCCTCGGCACGGCGACCGAGGCATTGTCCTTCGACGACCGGTCCGGCACGGCCGACATCCCCCGGATACTGCTGCTCATGGTGAGAGGAGAGGCGCTGCTGGGCCTCGGGGACGAAGCCGAGGGCATCGCACAACTCGATCTCGCGGCCCGCGAGGCGGAGTCCTCCGGCTACGAGGACGGCGCGGTACGGGCGCTCGGCGTCCTGCTCAAGGTCTCGGCGGATGCGGGACTCCAGGCACGATACGACGCGGCGGTCGCGCGGCTCACCACGCGGACGTGAGGCCGGGCGATCGGCACCCGCACATCCCGGCGGCCAGGAGAAGTGGTCATCCGTCGCGCTTCCGGCCCGGGATCGTACGGCCGGGTCGAACAGCCTGCTGCGCGCGGCCCGAAACGGTGGCGACCGCGCGCAGCGGATGGCGGACGGCGCCCCCGTCCCGGGTCCGTCCGCGAGCTCTCGCCGGGAAGGCAGGACGGGACGGCACACCGGCCGGGAGGGCGACGACGGCCCCCGTGAACACATCCCGTTCGCGAGAACCGTCGTATGAGCCGAGGGAGTCCCGGCCGCAGCGATGGAGCCCTGCGGGCGGGCGCGCGGCGATCAGCCGTTGAGCGGGGTGTCGTAATGGATCCACAGAGGAGACCAGTTGCCGTCGTGGTCACGGTTGCGGCCCCAGTACTCCGCGGCCTGGTCGTAATAGAACACCCTGAAGGACCAGGGGTCGCTGGTGTCGTAGTCGTAGGCGCGCACCGTGCTGTACGCCTTGCCTCCCATGGACAGCCATCGCGACCAGTCCCCGTCGGTGTCGGTCCAGCGGGTCCACACCGCGCGGTCGGTGCCGACGACGAACTCCTGCTTCGTGCCGTTGGGCAGCGGGTAGCTGGTCACACCGTACTCACAGATGTAGACGCCGCCTCCGCGCGAGCAGTTGCTCGCCTCGGCCGGCGTGGCGGCCACCGCGACACTCGCGACCGCGGCAGCCGCGATCACGGCTGCCTTGAACGTACGGACCTGCATGACTCTCTCTTTCGTACGTGCGACCGGCCCGTGCGGGCAGAGACGCGGTGCTGACAGCAGACTTCTGATCGCGCCGCCGTCATCCACTACTGGGCTTGTTGGCGCGATGCTGCGGGGTTGCTGACGGTGTGCGGGGCTTCCACCTTGATCGTGGACATCGGTTGCCACGCGGCGACGGCACAGTGATTGATCTCTGTTCGAAGACAGGTCCGGCGTTCCCTCGACCGCGCGCGACCGTGGGGTCCACAAGCAGCGCAACGCCGTTGAACGCAGAGCGCCAAGGCGCGGGGCGTCCGCCGGTCCGCGGCCAATTCGCTGAGCGGTGCAGCGAGGCCGGAGTAGGACAGCCAGCAGCCGAAGACCACGGTGGCGTGCGGGGTGGGGGCCGAAACGGGCCGCCCGTGATCCACCTCGGACGCCTGACCGGTAGCCGCGGCCGCGATGATGACACAAGCGGCCACCACCATGACACCGGCAAGCGAAGTGATCTTCTGCTTCATGCTGGTTCTTACCTTGTGTTCTGCTTGACATTTCCCGCTCTTCATTCCTGGACCATCGATGGGGCCAGGCCGGGGCGCTGTGCGTTGGTGGTGGGGGTTGTCCGCCAATGCGCAGCGCCCCTGGGGCAGGCATAGTCGATCACGGTGGACGGGTACGGTCCCAGGCAGTTCCACCTGCAAAAGTAAGGTCGTGTTCTTCTGCTGAGGTTCAGGATCTGCGCACACCGCGGATCACGATCCGTCTTCAGCGCCCAAGGGAGGTAGGTCGGGCTCAGGGGGACCAGACAATGCCGTCCTCGACCGGGAGCCGCTCGAACATGGCTGGGGCACCGCCACACCAAGATCCGGACCATTTCCGGACCAGCCCCCCTGTACCAACAGGAGACGAAGAATCTGCTGCAGCGACGACCCCAGGGCCAACCCGTCGGGCGGCATCCGGTGAGTGAAGCCCCCCAACGACACCGCTCAGCCTGGGCTCGTTCCACAGCACCTGATCAAGATGGGCCACAGCCAGATACCTACGTGCCGCAGTGTGCGCTGACCGCTCACTGCGAGGAAGCGATGCCGCATCAGCCGGCCTACGCGGGGCTCGGCCCCAGATCGCTCCCCCGTTACCGCACCCGGCCCGTGTCCTTACGGGAGCACGTGCTGGCCGCGGGGCGCCACAAGGGCCGGGCCGTAACCTGCCGCAAGGGCTCGCAAGCGGCGATGAGCTCGCACTTCGTGCTGCTGGGGGTCCGCCTCGCGGGGCGGCGGCCCAAGCCTGCCGAGGAGGGCACGATCCCGCTGACCTGGCTGATCGCGCAGTGGCCCGAGGGCGAGGCCGAGCCGGTGAAGTACTGGATCTCGAACCTGCCCGCGAGCATTCCCGCCAGGGACCTGGTCCGCCTCGCGAAGTCGCGCCGGCGGATCGAGCACGACTGCCGCGAACTCAAGACAGCCCTGGGCCTGGACCACTTCGAAGGGCGCTCGTTCATCGGATGGCACCGCCACGTCCCGGTGTCGTCAGCGTCGATACCGCGAGTTGGGCGAAGGGCGCACGGCCGCGCTTGGCCTGGGTCCCGCTGTCGGCGATCGCGAAACCGGTCGTGCCGGCCACTACGAGAGCAGCGGCGACCGATCCGACCGTGACCGTCCGTCGGAACACTCGCCCAGCACTGCATCCACCGGCGGACAACCAACCCCATCGAGTCGACCTTCGCGACCGTCCGTCCGCCTGCGGACCAAGGTCACCAAGGGTGCCGGGTCCCGCGCCGCCGCCCTGGCGATGGTCTTCAAGTTCGTCGAGTCCATCCAGGCCCGCCGGCGAGCCGTGAACGCACCCCACCTCGTTGCCCTCGTCCGCGCTGAGGCCCGCTTTGAACGCGGCCGGCTCGTTGAACGGCCGCAGACGACCGCAGCGTGAACAGGGTAGCGGACCTGCCTCGAAGTTCGAGAACATCCGGTCATGTTGGATGGCACGGCAGGACAGGACCTTCCGGTCGGCTTCGGATTCCGGCCGTATCGCGGCGACGAAGACCACGACGCCATGGCCGCAGTGCGGCTGGGGTGTGTTGAACGGGACCGGGTCGATGTCCATTCGGTAGTGGAAGGGCTCCCGACCGCGGCCGAGATCGCCGAAGCTTCTGCCAAGTTGGAGGAGCCGCTCAAGAACCAGATCCTGGTGGTGCTCGACGGGAGTGTCGTCGGCTACTCGACGATCCGGTGGTGGCAAGAGCGGGACGATACGTGGCTGTACCTGCACCGCGGCCACCTCTTGCCCGAGCATCGCGGCCGGGGCATCGGCTCAGCCATGCTGAGCTGGGCCGAAGAGCGGATCCGCCGGCTCGTCGAACAGCATGGAACGGCGCGGACGGCGGTGATCGGCGCGAACGCCATGGCCTGCGAGCAGGACGCCACGGCACTTCTGGGCGCAGCAGGCTACCGACGTGTCTTCAGCCTGATCGAGCTGGAGCTGGGCGATCTTCAGCATGTGCCCGAGCCAGGCAGCGAGCTGCCGGCCGGGATACGGACAGGGCCGATCGGGACAAGCCACTACCGTGCGGCCTGGAGGACGGTCGTCGATTCGTACACGGACCCGGGTTTCACTCAGAGATGGCCCTTCCAGGACTTCGTCGACACCGCCGACCCGGCATGCTGGAGGGCTGCCTGGAACGGGCAGGACATGGTCGGCGTCGCCCTCTGCTCCATCCGCCGTCACGACCACACCGTGGGCGAGGTGGAAGAGCTGAGTGTCCGGACGGACCAGCGACGCCTCGGAATCGGCCGGGTCCTGCTGCTGGACGGGCTGCGGAGCCTTCGCGAGCAGGGTGCAACGACCGCTCGGCTGTTCACAGGCACGGCAAATCCGCACCGGTCCTACGACCTTTACGAGAGTGTGGGGTTCCGACGGCGGAACGAGCACGTCCGTTACCGCAAGCCGCTTGCTTGATCGACCGGCCATCGGGCTGTCGGGTCAGTCCACAGGATTTGACAATGCCTCATCTTCGAGCCGCCGCTCTTGCTGTTCAGGAAGGCGCGCCGGTAATCGACATACGACATGCCGAAGGGCCCGAGTTCGTGTTCGTACATGAAGTGGAGCACCCAGGCCGCGTCGGGCATCGCCGGCGGCATGAACCCAGTGAACCCGTCGTCATCGGCCAGCTCCCGCAGCCAGTCGGTCTCAGCGGACACGGCGAGCGGCCAGAGGGCGGCCGCCAGAGCCACTGCGGCCTCGCACATCAACCCAGGATATGGGCACACGACATGGGCTGACCGGGGATCACTGCGCCGTAGGCTCCTCGCGTATCGGCTCGCTCTCCTGCAGAGGCCCGATGAGCCAGCGCTGACGAGAGAGGCAGCGAACAGCCTTTACTGTCGCGGCCCTGACTGGGACGACATCGCCGCCGATCTCGAACGGCGGGCCGATGCTCTGGATCCGGCACCCAGGGCGCCCGCTCGTCATCGCCCTCGCCCTCGCCCTCGCCCTCGCCGGGAGCCTGGACCGCCGATGGCGGCCGCGGCGTGACCGGCGCCGCGCCCAGCACTCCCGGATGGCGGACAATCTGGACACCTCGCTGGATGCCCAATGCGCGTACGCCGCAGGCAGTGAGCGCGTTTGGGTAGAGGCCGGGGCCGAGATGACATCAAGGAGGTGCTGCCCGTACGTCACCGCCCTTCTCTCTGGGTCGTAACGACGTCGGTGGCTGCGCCGGTATGTGGGTGGGCTTGGCCAGCGCGACAGCGCCTGGGGGGCGCCGTGAGTTGAGGTACCAGGTCGCAGTCTCAGCCTCGTCATGGGCCCGTGACCGTGAGCGCCACTGGAACGTACGTGGCTCTCCTCGTCATCTCCCTGCTCGGCCCCGTCATGGAGATCGACACCAAGTCGATCAGTCCCGCTGAGCGGCTGTCGGACCTGGGCATGGACTCGTTGATGTCGATGCAGCTCAGCCAGTCCATCCAAGCCCACACCGGAGCCGAGCTCTCAGCGGCCGCACTCCTCAACAGCCGGATCGAGGACGTCGCCGCCTACGTCCTGACTCAACTACTGGGTGTGCCAGGCGCGTCGGAGGTCTCGGATTGACGGCCCTGCCTCACTCTCGATCATGACGGAGCGTCAAGTCACCGAGCAAACATTCGAGGGCGAGGAAGGGTGAACGCTGCGCGAATCCCGCGCGCCCTCGCGCGCCCCCGGGCGCCTCCGCACCCCCCTGCCCCGCGTCTCAGAGTTGGCGTTCACTGGAGGGCGGCCGTGGCATACGGGTGATCACAGTCGGGCCGTCGACCTTGAGGAAGGGCTCTCGTGAAACCTGTTTCCAAGCGCATCGCGAGCGCGGCGGCGATGTGCCTCTTCATCAGCGTCGGATCGGGTGCCACTGCGGTTGCGACGTCCCCCGCGCCGATTACCTACAGTGCGGGTGCCACCGCGTTGGCGTACACCGACGGCAACCAACTGCGCTTCTATTACCAGCTGGACGGAGATCCGATCTGCCGCGGACAGGCAGTACCAGGACCCGGCGCGTACTCCACGCCGGCCTTGGCCCGGGACAACACCGCCACGGTGATTGCAGCTCAGGGCCCGAGCAACAGCCTCCTTTTCTACTGGAACCTGCACAACACTCCGACTTGGACATCCCAAAAGGTCGCCGGCGAGTACACCACATATTCTGCCCCTGCGATCACCCGGAACAGCACCAGTACGGTGATCGCGGCCACGGATCTGAACGGCCGCTTGTATGCGTACACAAATGTGCATGGGAGCCCGGTCTGGACCAAGGAGCAGGTCGCGTCGGACTTCGCCGTAGGAGCTCCCTCGATCGCCCGGGACGGCACCACTACCGTTATCGCTGTCCGGGGAACCGCCAACAGCCTGTACTTCTACTGGAAGCGGAACGGCGACACCGTCTGGCAGCAGGATCTGGTCGCCTCTGCCGGCACGATTGCCTCAGACCCGACGATCGTCCGTGACAGCACCTCCACGGCGATTGTGGCGCGCGATGTGAACAACGGCGTGCGCTATTACCGGAACGTGCATGGGAGCCCCGGATGGCCCTGGACTCAAGTGAGCCCTGCTCAGTCCGTGGGCAACGCCAGCGACCCCCAGATTGCCGACGACGGTACGACTTCATCGATCGTTGCGCAGGCTGCGAACGGTGAAATCCACTTCTGGTGGAAGCCGAACGGCACGGGCTCGTGGACCCGGGACGTTGTCGAGTGGCCCAACATCGCAGGTAAACCGTCGCTCACCCGGAACACGACAGCCAGTCGGATCGCTGCCCCCGGGAACGCGGGCACCACGATCCGCGTTTACCTCAACTTCCATGGCCAACCAACCTGGTCCTCGACTGCCTGCAACATCCGCTGATCCGGGCCTCCAGCGCTCCTTCCCGGTAGTCGGGGCTGTACGGTCTCCGGTGTGACAACTCCCGATCACGCACCTGCCCGCACCCACCGGATCATCCCCATCTGCGAGCGCCAGTGCGTGCCCATCCTGGCCGATCTCGCCTACCGGGCGGCGGCCCCTGGCTGACCACGGGCATCAAACGCAGGCCGCTGCAGGAACTCCCCCACCACCAGCGATCTTCTCCGCCTTCCGAGCAGCCGCCTCCGCCCGTGGCCACGCCCGCGCAACCGCGCGCCCGGCTCCAGGTAGCGGGTACGCGCGTCCTTGCTCGCCGCGCACGCTGTCTCCAACCGCTCCGCCGCGGCCCGTACGTCGTCCTCGGCCGCCGTCACGGCGGCGGCCGCGCGGTCCGCCGACTCCTGCGGCCTGCTCCGCCTGGCTCCCGATGGCGGCCGCGGAGACGGCTTTGGCGCCAAGTGCCCCACCTGACGCTTCCGACCGACCAGTCCAGGTACCCCGGTTGTAGTCGGCGTCGCGCGTCAGGACGACGCCTCCCTGACCGACGCCGTAGACATGCATGACGTTCCCGACCATGGCGGAGGAGGGGCTGGTGAGCTGGGTGCCCCCGATCCTTCCCCACTCGCCGCTACAGCGCCCGGCCGCGTAGTCGGCGCGTCCGTGCCCCAGCAGCCGCCGTCGGCGCCGATGATCTGTGGGTGGACATTGTTCCCGTTGACTGCTGCGCTCACAGCGGTGGCGCCCGCCGCTCCGCCCGGTACCTCGACCCAGTCGGTCCACCGACCGCTGTTGTAGCCCGCATCGCGGGAGAACACCTGGCCGCCTTGGCCGAGGGCGTAGACGACCCTCGGGCGGCAATGCGCGCCCGCTGCAAGGCCGCCGTTTACAGGCCGAGGGCCAGCAGGATCGTGACCGTCGGAGGGAACGTCGCGACCCACCCCGCCCAGCGGCCCGTCCTGGCCAGGGCGGGGTGGCGCCGGCACAGCCAGAAGGCCACCACGAGCAGTGGAGTAGCCGTCCAGGACCCAAACCAGCAGACCGTGACGACCGCCACGGTCTGAGGATGAACCTCCGCGGCCATCCCGGCCAAAGCCCCGAAGACAAACGCCACCGGAATCAGGGCCATCGCCAAAGTCGTGACCCACATCAACACCACGTCGGTGGCAGCGGTCTCGACGGAGCGGTCGGTGGTCAGGGAGGGAGTCGTCTCGTGCATGGGTACAGCCAATCGACTCCGGCGCCGATTCGCTTGCGCGGACGTACTCAGGGGAGGCAGGTCTTCGTACTCATCATGCCCAGAGTCAGGAATTGGCCGGGACAACGGCAACGGGCGATCGGGAGGAGTTCGCAACGTCCAAGCCTTCCGGCACACGGACCGCGTTCCACCTTGACCCGTTGGTGTGCTGCGGTCTCGCAGCTCATCGCCTGGGCAGTGCTCCCGGAGGCACTGTGCGGCTGCGAGTGCGACGCTCAGCCCTCGCCGGTGACCTTCCCGATTCAGGCCCTGTGCGCAGAGGTTGAGGACTCAGCCGGCGAGTAGGACTCGACAAGGAAAGGGGCGCAGTCGCGGCAGACCACCTCGATAGCCAGGTGCCGTCACACGGGCGACGTCGACCACCGGCCGGGCGTCGGCGGCATCCTGCTGACAGGCGGCCGCCGGTTGCACCGTCGTGTCCAGGTCGAACGCACTGGAGCAGACGACCGCCGATACACCGTCCGGCTCCGGCCTCGCTGTCGCCCTCGGCGACTCCATGCATACCTCCCGATCCGGGCCGGGCCGGGCCGGGCCGGGCCGGGCCGGGCCGGGCCGGGCCGGGCCGGGCCGGGCCGGGCCGGGCCGGGCCGGAGGATCGTCCAGGTCTTCATGCGGGCGAAGACGTGCTCGACGCGGGCGCGGACCTGCTTGTGGGACCCTCAGACCCCAGCCGTGCAGAACACGCACGCCTGCCAGAACGGCAGCGCGTCGAGCACCCGGTGGCGTACGCATGAAGCCATCGCGGCCTCGTGCGGCCCGGGCAGGACGCCCGTGCCCGCCATCGAGGTCTCAGGGTCGAACTCCTCCACCATTGCTCGGTACGTGCGCAGGTACCCCTCGGCCCGTGGCGGCTCGTACGTCAGTTCCTCCCACCGGTGACGGGACAGCGCCAGATCGAGGACGCGCAGCAGGAAGTCCTTCGCCGTGGCCCGCTCCCGCGGCGTGTCCCCCCAGTCGAGCTCCGCCAAGCCGAAGCCGACCACCCCACGCCCCATCACGTTCTGGTCCTGGAGCGTCAGCAGGGCGGCGAAGCGGAAGTCCCACGGGTTGTGGGCCAGCGCCGACACGGCGAGCACCAACACGTCCACGAACACCGCTGTGCCACCGTTGGTCATCTCCAGGTACCGGCCGTCACCACCGCCAAACACGTTCATGTCTCGAGAATAAAGAGAGGGGAGGCCACACCCTGCGTCTCGTGTTCTGACACAGGTCCGACGGAACACTCGCGTCCGCCCCAACCACAGCGCCCAGAGTGCCAACTTGGACGGCCATGTCGACCGCGTACGACAAGTTTCAGCTCGGTCTGTGACCACATACGTTCACCGGCTTGCATGGGCAGGATCAGACTGTGCCGGCATCGATCGGGACCCCATCTTGCTCCCCAGATCAGTCGGATCAGAGTGCGATTGCCTCGATCTCTGGCTGAGTCAGCAGCTGCGGCCTGGGATCGTGAGGAACCGGGTCGGATCGGCGAGGAGAGCCGCGAAGAGTACGAACTACGTGACGATGCCGCCGAGCCGGCCTTGATCGGCCCGGCGATCTCCTCGCGCGGCGTGTGGGACGGCGAGGAGGCCCTCGTCGACCTGGATGTCACCCAGATCGCGGCGGCGTTGCAGGCCACGCAGTAGATCAGACTGCAGCAGCGGGGGATCGTCCGGCCGAGTCGTCGCGGGGCTCCGGGCGGTCACGTCATTCGGGCCATCATACGGAGACAAGCTCCCACCCATACCCGGAACCCCCGGGTCCGACGATCCTACGAATGACTGCGTCGGACCCACGCCTGGAAGGTAAATCAAGCTCAGCTTGTCATTTGACGTCTAACGTCGAACGTGGCTCGAACCTGGTCGCCATTTCCCAGTTCTGCCTGGTTCAGTGAGGAACGATCCGACTTGGCCTCCAGCCGCGCGACGTAGGCCTACGGCGGGGACTGCGGTGCTGCGGTCCCAGGCACTCACGGGAGGAACGTAACTGCCGGGAAGGCCGGGGACGGCCCATCGAGCAGGTGCTCCCGACGGTGGCGCAGGTGCTCGTCGAAGAACGCGAGCGGGTACGCCTGCTGGATCTTCACCGCCTGGTCGGGATCGAGGGTGCCGATCACGTCCTGGAGCTGCTGCCCGCTCCATCCCAACAGCTTCGCCACCTGTGGGAACAGCGCCTCGTTGTCCCCGCACGAGATGTGGACGGCGCCCTGCGCCTGGATGTTCAGCCGCCAGCCCCGCAGGTGCGACCAGAACGCGGCGGCCTCGGGATCCGTGGCCCGCGTGAACTCGGCGGACATCATCATGAACGGCCTGTCCAAGTCACCGGCCAGTGGCGGGTTCATCTGCATCGGGCCGTCGAGGCTGAGCCCGGCCCGGATGCGCTCGTCCGCGAGAGTGGCGCAAGCGGTGGCTGTCCCGCCCTTCGACCAACCGAACGCCCCCAGGCACCGTGGATCGAGGGAGCCGAGCAGCCCGGCCGGCAACTCCTTGTGGTCGACATCGGGATTGCACCCGGCGGCAAGCTGCTCGACACAATCGAGGACGAAGCGCAGGTCAGCGGCAAAATCTCCGGGCCGCGTCGGCGCCTGCCTGTCGCGCACCGGAACGGCGATCCGGCCGTCGGGAAACTCGGTGTACGTGTCGTACTGGTGAGCCACCGTCACGACCGCATATCCGTGGCTGGCGAGCTCTTGGACCACGACGGTGTGGTCGCCCTGGTGGCTGTGCGCGCCGTGCGAGAACACGACGACGGGCAACCGTCGGCCCGACCGCCGCACCGGAGCACCCACGTGGCCGGCAGTGAACGGTCCCAGGGAGGCCAGAGCGCCGAACCCCACGTCGTCGAGGAACGCCTGAAATGCGCCGGCCGGCATCCAGGGCGCCACCGGGTACCGCTCGACGTTCCGGGCGGGGTACCAGACGGTGGCCATCAGCTCACGGAAGTGCCCGGGGCCGGCGATGGCGTCCGGACGCGACCGGTCGACGAGATGCAGCTGGACCGTGCCCACCGGGTGCGGCCCGGTCGGCACGGGCAGCATGAGCCGCTTCGCGGCGTGGGCGGCCCCGGCCGGGGCCGCCCACGCCGGGTCGGCGACGACGGCCAGTGGTACGGCGGCCCCGGCGGCCAGCGCAGCTCCCAGCATGCTGCGGCGCGTCATGCCGTTCCGGCTGATCAACGGCGTGGGTGTCATGAGGCCCTCCTGTGGCGACGGATCGTCAACCGTGCCGCTACGGCCAGTCCGTGGGCACGAAGGGAAAGCTGTCATGTGTCCTTCCCACGCAGCATCGGCCCACCGATGTATTACCTCCGGGAGCATCGGCCCACGGGTTTACACCCCGGGGCCGATGCGGTCGGCGGTGTCGTCCGGTTGCCACGAGCCCCCGTGCTCACGCATCCCGGGCTTCAACTTGGAAGACCTGAACCACATCCTTCGAAACGCCTTCGTCGGGGGCCGAAGACCCTGCGGCACGGTCCGCAGCGACACGTGAACCACTGGAGGGAGGGGTCGTCGCCCCACAGCTCCCGGGAGCCACCCCCGACTGCCTCTCGCCCTGGGCGACATCCACGTGCTGAGCGCCAGGATCACCGAGGTCCACCACCAGTCGCGCGGCCTCTACGGAGCCCCACGCGTCCATGCCGCCCCCACACGGGACGGTCGTGCCTGAGGCCGGCGCCGGGTCCCCCGCCCGATGCGGGTCCGGCTTGCCGAGGTTCGCGCGGGGCGTCGGCGGGGTCCAGCTCGCAGGGGGTCGGCCGCCGACCGCTCAACAGATACGGAGTCGGCTCGTGGCAGATGACGCCGGACGCGGACAGTCCCGGGTGGCGTGGGCCATCGCGGAGGGCCGGTCGGCGGCCGCCGCCGTGGACCGCTACCTGACCGGCACGACGGCCCTTCCGGCAGCTGTGGGCGCCAAGGACCGGCCCCTATCGGCACGACGCGGACAAGAAATCTCCCGAGAAGGCAATCCCCCGAGCGCTCTGGAGCGTATGCCCTGTAGAAGCCTCTTCAGGAGGGAATCTCATGGCGATCTTCAGCCACATCGTCCCAGCCAAACACAGACACGAAAAGAGGAACATGACGTCGAGGCGCTCCGACAGCACCGGAAGGCGCCGTCGCCGCCGCCATCGCCGTACCACCACCCACGGTCACCACTGGTGACTGCACAGGACGGCTGAGCGGGTCCCTGACCTCGGCCCGCTCGGCCGGCGATCCTTGAGGAACGCGTCCATGAGGCGTGTCTCGCGGCATGTTCTGCGGCGCCTGCTGTCGGTGGCCGACGATCCCGACGCGGTCGTCGTCGCCGCCCCGCCCGTCGCCCCGAGCGAGGCATTCCGGCGCTTTTGGCCCTATACCCGCGGTGGCCGGCGCTGGCTCATTCCGATACTCGTCTTCAGCATGGTCAGCCCGGTCTTCGACGCAGCCGAGATATGGCTCTTCAAGATCGTGGTGGACGAGGTCCTCGTGCCGCGCGATCTGCGTCCCTTCCTCTGGATCGCGCTGGCCTACACGGGGCTCATCGTTTGTTCCGGCGTACTGGAGTTCGCCGACGACGTGATGTCCACCTGGGTCGGCGAGCGTTTCCTGCTGGCCCTTCGGTCGGATGTCTTCCGACACGTCCAGAGCCTCTCGCTCGGTTTCTTCGAAAGGCGCCGACTGGGGGACGTACTCTCGCGTATCACGGGCGATGTCGACGCGGTCGAGACGTTCCTGCTCTCGGGAGTGGCGAACGGCCTCTACCACGTGATGCGGTTGGGCGTCTTCCTCGGCCTGCTGTTCTACCTGCGGTGGGACCTGACCCTCCTCTCCCTCGTGATCGTGCCGCTCTTCTGGTGCGCGGCCCGGCGCTTCTCCCGGCTCATCAAGGCCGCGTCGCGCGAGCGGCGCCGCCGCAGCGGCTCGATCAGCGCGATCACCGAGGAGGCCCTCGGCAATGTCGCGCTGGTGCAGGCGTACAACCGGCAGGAGTCGGAGGAACGCCGATTCGCACGCGAGAGCGTGGGCAAGTTCCGCGCGGCGATGGCCTCGGCCCGCATCCGCGCCGTCTACGGCCCGATCGTCGAGATCATCGAGCTGACCGGTGCGCTGGCCGTCATGGGCCTGGGCACGTGGAAGTTGGCGCAGGGACAGCTCACCCTGGGCGAACTGCTGGTCTTCCTCGCGCTGCTGAGCAGGCTCTACAGCCCGATCCGCGACCTGTCCCACCTCACCGGCACCTTCTACACGGCGTCCGCCTCCGCCGAGCGGATCATCGAGTTGCTCGACCAGCGCCCCCAGGTCGCCGAGGCCGCCGATGCCCGGCGGATCGGGCGCGCCCGGGGCGAGATCGAGTTCCGCGGCGTCTCCTTCCGCTATCCGGGTACCTCACGATGGGCGCTCTGCGACGTGTCGTTCCGCGTGACGCCAGGCACGACGATGGCGCTGGTCGGCGCGAGCGGCGCCGGCAAGTCCACTGTCGGGAAACTGCAACTGCGCTTCTACGACCCGGATCAGGGGGCAGTCCTCCTCGACGGCACCGACCTCAGGGACCTTCGGCTGTCCGAGCTGCGGGCGAACGTCGCGGTGGTACTGCAGGAGACGCTCGTCTTCCACGGCACCGTTCGGGAGAACATCGCCTATGGCCGATCGGACGCGACAGAGGCGGACATCGTCGCTGCGGCCCGTGCCGCCGACGCCCATGACTTCATCCGACAGCTCCCCGATGGCTACGACACCATGGTGGGCCAGCGCGGCCGCACGCTGTCCGGCGGGCAGGCCCAGCGCCTCGCCATCGCCCGCGCGATGATCAGAGACGCACCCGTTCTGCTCCTGGACGAACCGACCACCGGCCTCGACGCCCGGTCGGGCCGCCGGATCATGGAACCGCTGCGCCGGCTCATGGCCGGGCGGACGACCATCGTCATCTCCCACAATCTCCTCACCGTCCGCGACGCCACCTCCACCGTGGTGCTGGACCACGGCCGGGTCGTCGAACGCGGCACGCACCAGGACCTGCTACTGCGCGGCGGGACCTACGCCCGGCTGCACCGGCTGAACGCGGTGACCAGCCCTGCGCCCGCGGGCTCCCCGCCCGTACGAGAGGTCCTCTCATGAACCGCGCCACGGCACGACAGGCCCCGGCCCTCGCGCCGGGAACTCACCCCGCCCCGGGGTATGAGGTCCTGGCGCACCTGGCACGGACCGGCTGGCTCGACCTCTACGACGCCTGGAGCGAGGAGCGGGACTGCCGATGCGTCGTGAAGGTCCTGCGCCCCGACCGGCGCCACGAGGAGCGGCTGCGCGACCGGCTGCTGCGCGAGGGTCACTGGCTTCGGGCCTTCACCCACCCGCACCTCGTCCGGGCGTACGAGACCTTCGAGTCGCCCGAACCGCTCGTCGTGCTGGAGACGCTGACGGGCGAAACGCTGTCCCACCTGATCGACCGGATGCCCCGGCGGGCGGCCGCCGCGGACGTGGCCCTCCTCGGCGTGCAACTGTGCTCCGCGGTCCACTACCTCCACGGTCACGGTCTGCTGCACCTGGACCTCAAGCCGTCCAACGTCGTGGTCGACTGCGGGCACGCCAAGGTGCTCGACCTCAGCGTGGCCCGCGTGCCCGGGATTGCGCCCCCGGGCGTCGGCACCTTCTGCTACCTGTCTCCCGAACAGGCGCGCGGCGGGCTGCTCTCGTCCGCCGCCGACGTATGGGGCATCGGCATCACGTTGTACGAACTCGCCACCGGCGACGTACCATTCGACAGCGGCGAGACCTTGGACGAGAGCAGCGACGGCAACGGCGACGCCGGCACGGGCGGCCAGGACGACTGGTATCCGCAGCTCGAAGAACCTCCTCCGCCGGTCAGGTCCCGCCGACGCCTCCCCCGCGACCTTGCCGAGGCGATCGACCGCTGCCTCCGCCTCGACCCGGCTGCCCGTCCCGCCATCCCCGAACTCGCCGCCGCCCTCGATCGGACTCTGCCGTGGCAGCGGCGCCACATCACTGCGCCATCGGGCTCGTGAGCTCCCCAGAGCCCTTCGTAGCGACTCCTCGGAGAAGTCCCCGCCCGCCGTGATCGACACCGAGCCCGTCGGAGTCTCGACCGAGGCTTTCTGCCGGCCGTGACACACTGCCCTTCTCCCGTACCGGGACGGAAGCTCGGAAGCCTCGGTTGAGGGGTTCAGGGCTTGGGGACGTCGGGGCCGTGCGGGGCGGCAGGCCGGATGGCGAAGTCGTAGCGGACTCCGGTGAGCTGCTCCGAGAGGTCCCACAGGCGTCGGGCGGTTTCGGGGTCCTTGGCGGATTCCACGGGTTGTACGAGGGTGGGGTGGCCCTTGGATTCGTTGCGTCCGTCGGGTCCGATGAACTGGCCGCCCTGGGTCTGCGGGGCAGCGGCGGCGTAGAGCTGGTTGAGCGCGCCCGTCTCGACGTCCTGGGCGACGTAGCGGTTGGTGACCTTGAGGATCGCCTTGAGCAGGCCGGTCGGTCCGGCGGACTGGAGGTTCGTGGCCGAGTAGCCGGGATGGGCCAGGAGGCTCAGGACGGGGAGGTCATTCGCACGCAGACGCCGGTCCAGTTCGAGGCCGAACAGCACGTTGGCGTACTTGGACTGGGCGTAGAACCCGCGCGGTGAGTAGGAGCGTTGGCCGTCGAGGTCGTCGAAGTGGATGGTTCCGTTCTTGTGCAGGGTCGAGGAGACCGTCACCACGCGTGGGTCGCGGCCGGCCCGCAGTCGTTCCAGCAGCAGGCCCGTCAGGGCGAAGTGTCCCAGGTGGTTGGTGCCGAACTGGGACTCGAACCCCTGCTTGGTGAGGGATCGCGGCGGCATCATGATGCCCGCGTTGTTGATGAGTACGTCCACGGGTGTGTCGAGGGCGTCGACGAAGGCGTGGACCGAGTCCAGGTCTGCCAGGTCCAGGGAGCGCAGTTCCACGGCGGATCCGGGGAGGTCGCCTCGGAGCCGGTCCAGCGCGGTTCTGCCTTTGTCCGCGTTTCGGGCGGTGAGGATGACGTGGGCGCCGTGGCGGGCGAGTTCCCGCGCGGTGACGTAGCCCAGGCCGCTGTTGGCGCCGGTCACCACGACAGTGCGGCCGCTCTGGTCCGGGATGTCGTCGGCCGTCCACCGGTTGGGGATGGTGAGAGGAGTGGTCATCGGGCGTCTCCCTCTGGCTGGTGCGGGGTACGGAGCAGGTCGTCGACGCTCGCGGCCAGCAGCCGGTGCAGGTGGGCGCGGTCGACGGGGAGCTTGCGGATGGCGTGCAGGGCGGCGAGGCCGTGTGCGGTGGCCCAGATGCGGGCGATGCGGTCGTCATAGGGGTCCGTGATCCCCAGGGCGTCCGCGATCACCGCGCCGACCGCTCCGCCTTCGGTGACGGTGTCGGCGGCCGGCACGTGAACGCCGCCGAGGCCGTACATCACCTGGTAGACGTCCGGCTCGTCCAATGCGAAGTCCAGGTAGGCGGCCGCCGCGGCCCGGACGGACGTACCGGCCGAGCGCATGCTTGCGGCGAGGCGGACGAAGCCGTCCTTGACGAAGGCCAGCAGGATGTCGTCGCGGCCCTTGAAGTAGCGGTAGGCGTAGTTGGCGGAGTAGCCGATGCGGTCGGCCAGGCGGCGCATGCTGACCGCCTCCCAGCCCTCGGCCCTGGCCAGCTCCCGGGCGGCCTGCAGGATCTCGGCCCGGGCCTCGGCACGTTCCCGCTCGCGTCGCTGCTGCGACACCGAGGGCTCGCGCTCCTTCGGAGGGGGCGTCATGCCGCATCGCCCCCTTCCCCGCCGCGTGCGGGGGTGGGCCCGCCGGGCATGGCCATCGGCGCCAGGAGGCCCAGCTGGGTGAAGAACTCGACGGTGTTGAGCTCGTCCCAGTGCTCCACGGCCATCCCGTCCTGGACCCGCCAGATGTCCAGCGACCTCATCTCCACCGCCCGCCCGGTCGGCTCCTCGCCGAGCAGCGAACCGAGGTGGGTGGCCCGGTAGGTGAACCTGCCGACCACCCGGTCACCGTCGACCACCACGTCCTCGAGGGTCACACGGGTGTCCGGGAAGGCTGCGAACCAGCGCGCCCAGAAGGCCCGGTTGGCCTCCCGTCCGTCCTCGACGTAGGGGTTGTGGTTGACGTACTCCTCGGCCACGAAGCCGTCCACGGCATCGGGGTCGTGACCGTTCATCAAAGCAGCGAACGCGTGCGCAACAGTCGGGTGGGACACCAGATCCTCCGATCAACGATTGGTTACACCGTACACGATGTGTACGGTGTAACCAACCTTGAATCGGCCCGGATGGACGGCGAGCCGGGCCACCCGAACGCCCTGAAGCGCGCCACGGAAGGCGGCGCGCAACGCGGCCGGCCTGATCCGCCCACCCCTCTCGCGCTGCCACGCGCTCGCCGATTGGACGCTTTGACGGCGGAGGCGCCGCTCATCTCCGCCGCGGGACGCAGGCCGGTTGAGGACACGAATCCGTCCCGCGCGGGCTCCGGTTGGGCCGCGGTGGGCGGTGCGGCGGCGGGTCCGGGCCCGGAAGCAGAGCGGGCGGCGGGAGCCGGCGCAGCAGCCGGAGCAGACCCCGCCGCCTGCGGGCCGCCCTGCTGGTTCAGGAGGGCGGCCACCGTCCGGTCGACGCCGCGGCCCTGACCGTGCGCGGCAGACAAGAAACCGGCGAAGTCGACGCCATGCTGGTCGAGGAGAGCCATCCTGGCGGCCATGTCCGGCCAGGCCGGGGAGACGAGGATCACCCCGCCGTCGAGCAGCGGGCGCAGTGCGTCGGCGGCCCAACCCGGCGCGAGCTTCTACTCGCCCTCGGCGAGTTCGGCCTCCTTGCCCTCGCGCAGTCTCTGGGCGGCGCGGCGCACGGCATCGGAGATGGTCAGCATCAGCCAGAAGGCCGCCGCTGCGGTCTGGGCGGCCTCCGCCAGAGCTTCGGCGAACCGATCGGGGGCGGGCGGGGCGGCTTCAGGGGTGGTCGACAGCGGGCTCCTCACGCCGAGGTCAACGGGACTTTCCCGGGCCCGACCTCGACGGGCGGGCCGGAGGGCTGGCGGCTCCTACGGAAGCTCCGCTGCAGCACCAACTGCATTGACCGCGATCGGCCAGGCTGCCGTACTCGTCCTTCATCTCGCGTCAGCGTGAGGTTGGAGAAGGCTCAATGATGGTCCGCAGCGCGGTCACGTAGCGGTCACGTAGTAGATCACCCGGACCCTGTCGATGTCGTCCGCGTAGTCGCGCAGGAGGTGCCGGGCACCTGGACGGCGCCCGCCGGCCCCGTGATCCACACGGCGGCTGCGGCAGGTAGCGTTTCATGGCGTGAGCACATCAGAAGTCGAAGAACCCGATGCCGCGTTCCTCCGCCTGTTCCAGTACGCCGGGAAGGAAGCCGCGGCGCAGGTCGCCGAAGCACTTGGTCCTCAGGGGCGCGCAGAGGTCCTGCACCAACGGTGGTGCGCGGTACCGGAGGGGTTGGGTGACTGGGTCGCCGAGCACGGCGAGAGCCAGGAAGTGGCGGCCGTCCTCGAGCACCGGGGACTGACCCGCCGCCAGGCCTCGCTCGTCGCCGCCCGGACTGACCTCACCCCCGCGCTCGCTGCTGCGGTGGGAACCGGGCAGGACGAAGTGGCAGCCGGGTGGGACGAGACACAGTGGCTCACCGCCCCCGCCGGGAAGCTCCGGAACGGCTTCGGATGGACCAGTGCGCCGTCGCCGGAGATGGAAAGACGTGTACGGGTTCGTCTGGGCAGCGACGAGCGGGCCTGGGAGCGGGCCTTCGAGCTGCTCGCATCCGGCTTCACGGGCAACGTGCCGGACCTCCTCGACGCTGCCGTACGCCCTGACGACGACGAGCTCGTCCCGGCCGTGGGCGTCAGCCCCGAGAAAGAGGTGGCCTGGCTGATCCGGCTCGCGCCCGGCGACCTGCCCCGACGGCTCCTGGCTCGCTTCGCCCCGTGGCCCCTGCACATGCTCGCCTCCGGCAGCGCCGGCACGGAGCTCGCACAGCCGCTGATCGACACCCGCGACCGCAAGGCCTGGGCGGACCTGTTCAACGTCACCTACCGCATGAAGTCCCGCACCGGTAACAAGGAGGCCGAGATCGAGCGTGCCTTCCTCTTCCGGGACGATCCCGAGATCAACGAATGGCTGCTCACCAGCCTGGTCAGCGCGGCGCGGGACAAGGGGTACGAGCTGGCTCCCGCCACCCGGCTGGCCCTGCTGGAGGGCCGTCCCTTCGAACCGGACGCCGCGGACCCGCTGCCGCGCACACCCGCCGTGCACGCCCTGATCGCGTCCCTGCCGTCCGCGCCGTGGGACGACGACCTGCTGCGGCTGTGCTTCGACTCGCGCGAACCGGGTCTGGCCGCACAAGCCTTGGCCGCCTCTTTCAAGGGTCCAAAGACCGAGGAGGCGCTGCTCACCCCGTATCAGCAGCTGACCGCCGGCATCCGGATGTGGGAGGCGGGCTGGGCCGACCGGCTGCGTACGCTGCTGGCCGCACTGGGCGGCGGCATCCGGGACGAGGACGTGCGCGAAGCCTTCGCCCGCGCGCTGGCGGAGGGCTCCGCGCAGCCGCTGGAAGCCGCCGCGAGGGCGCTCCGGGAGGGCGACCTCCTGGACGAGGCACTGCGCGTATGGGGGCTGCGTCTGCCGTCCGGTCTGCGACCTTACGCGCTGAGCCTGCTGAGCCGGGCCGAGCTCGCGGCCACGAGCCGGGCCATCACCGAGGACCCTTCGTACAGCGTGGACTGGGACCTCGTACGCAGTCGCCTCGCCGATCCGGACGTACGTCACCACCGCGCCCGCGCACGCGAACGGTACGGGGTCCTGCTGGCGCACGCCGACTGCCCGCCGGACGTCGCGACCGCCCTGGCTGAACCCGAGCCCAACGCGTTCGACCTGCTGCGGCTGTACACCGACCGGGACACCGCCCTCGCGACACTGACCCGTGGAAACCTCGGGCCGGGCCTCCCCGGCACCGAGGCCAGGCATTTCGTGGGACTGGCCGTCCCCCGGCCAGGCTGGGCGCCCGCGGTGACCCCCGAGGACGTACTGAGGCACGCGCGCCCGACGCAGGGCGTGCTCGGCGGCGCTCCGGGCGACGTGATCGGCCGGATCATCCAGGAGTGCTTCGGCAGCCTGGAGGCGGGAGCGGGCGGGCCGACGGCCGAGGCGGGGGCCTGGCTCGCGCTGCGGCGCCTCACCCGGTACTCCTCGGGCCCGCTGCCCCAACTGCTGCGCACCGCCGTCCGGCTGGCCGGGGGCGGCGCTCCGCTCGACGTGGTGCCCGCCGCCGACTTCCTCGTCGGACCGGAGCGGGACGACGCGGCGGACATGATCCGCGAGAGGCTGGGCGGGGCCGCCGGGCCCTGGGCGCACGCCGTACGCCTGCTTACCGCGGGTTTCGACGGAACACTGCCCGAACTCCTCGACGCCGCCGCGTCGGGGCTGCCTCTTGAGCCTGGCCCGGACACCCTCCTGCTGTGTGCGCCGGCCTCCCTCCTCGGGCTCGCCCCCCGTGAGGTGATCGACGCCGCCGTGGGTGAACTCGATGTGGCCACCCGCGTCGCACTGGTGCGGACCACCCGGAGCGCCGACACCCTGCCGGCCCTGGTCAAGCACGGCGACCGGCTCGTGTGGGACGCCCTGCTCGACGCCCCCAGGGTGCGCTGGCCGATCAAGACACCGGACTCCCGGAGCTTGCGGAACCTGCGTGAAGAGGTGGCTGTACCGGCACTGCTCGCCCAGGACGATCCCTGGCTCAACGCACGCCTCGTGCGCGGGACGTTCACCAGCGCGAGCCGCGAGGACGCCGCTCTGACGAGTGCCGTGCTGGCAGGACGTCCCTTCGGCCCGCGCGAGCGACTCGTACCGGTACTGCCCGGGCTGCGGGCCGATTTCGCCGACTGGAACCCCGACTCCGGCACCGAGCTGCCGAAGTGGACCGCCAACCCCCACTTCTACACGTCCCCCGAGCCCGTCCTGGCCATGCAGGCCATGATGTTCGTACGGCAGAGCAACTACCAGGACCCGCCGACCACCGTGCTCGGTGTCCGCCAGAGCCTGCAGGCTGCGTCGACGATCGCCAACGCGGGCCGCTTCGACCTCCTGGAGTACGTCGCCGCGCACTGGCACATCCTGTATCCGTTCGGACAGCGCCCCGAACTCAGGGACCTGTACGGCCGGGCCGTACAGCTGCGGTCGGCCGCCGAGATCGACGAGGAGCTGTCTGCGGCCGAGTGAGGTGGTCGGCCGTGCGCAGCGGGTCGTCCAGGGCTGGGAGCCCCGGCCGGTGCGTGCCCCGTCGGCTGGTGCCGGCGAGTCACAGGAGGCGGTCGTCGAGGTCGGCGGTGCCGGGCGGACGGGTGCCGAGGAACACGCAGAATGCGGGGCGTTGTTCGTGGTCCCTCCGAGCCTCGTACGGAGTGCGGCCTGGGTCGCCGCCTCCCACCGCCGGGACGGCGGCCCGTGGGTCGAGGCCGGGGGCGAGCCCGCGGCCAAGGCCGAGGGCCTGGGCCGCCGCGCCGGCTTCGGCGTGTGCTCGGCGGTAGCCGTGCGGGCCGCGGGCGGCGAGGTCGGCGGTCGAGGAGCATCCATGCCAGATCGTGCGCTCAGCTTGCCGTTTATGGTCGTCGGGCGTCGAACGAGGTTCGAACTTGTTCGGCGTTTCTCCAGTTCACCAGCCGCGTGAGGGGTAGGAAGCCGATCCTGTGCTGAGCGACAGCGCAGCACGGAGGCCGGGATCGTGGGACGGGTCGAACACGACGTTCAACGAGACGCGTTGACGGTGGTGGCGGAGTTCCGGTCGGAGCTGTAAGCGTGCCTGACCGCGCGGAGCGACGCCCTGTTCGAGCTGTGCGACGCGCAGCACAGCCGGGTGCCCGGGTGCTGCGCCGCGTCCAGGGCCCGCTCCAGAGTGAGCACCGGCGCTTCGGGCGGGTCCTCCGTGCAGTAGACGGCCTGGACGGTGCCGCGGCCGGGCCCGCGGCCGCCGGCCTTCGCGAGCACCCAGCCGGACGGGCGGCGCGGCCCCAGCTCCCGCGCCACGAGTGACGGCGGCTCCAGTACTCCACGGGCACGCCCGCGTACGAGACGCCGTCCAGGGGCTGCATGTGCCGCGGTGCGCGGACCCAGACCCGGTACTCGGCCGGCTCCACCGTGTCCCCGGGGCCGTTGCGGTACGCCGGGAGGCCGACCTCGTACAGCCAGCCGTCGTGCACCTGGCGCTTCGACCACAGGCAAAGGCTGGGTACATAGCGGTGTACACCTCGCCTACCCGAGACGGGTCGCCCTCGCCAGCTGGCAGCCTCAGGCCACGGCGGCACATCAGCAGGGGCACTCCGGGCCCAGCAGTTGGTGGGGGCGGCTGGTCTCGGGCATGAGGCCAAGTATGTCCAGCAGCAGCGCCAGCTCGGCCGTGTCAGCAGCCCGGGCGGCCACAGCCCGCCGCGAGGCCTCGCGGGCTCCCATCGCGGACGGGGCCAGGAGGGCGGATTCGTCACTGCCGAAGGGATCCTTCACCCGGCCGATCCCACCACGCCCACACATTGTGCGCAGCCGGACTGTTCCACCTGGCCCGGTGGCAATAGGCCTCCGGTTGCCCGCCCCGGCCCCGCAGCCGGACCGGCACCGGCAGCAGTGGCCGGACCGCCCACTCGGCGTCCGACATATCGGTGGGATACCGATGCTCGCGCGCCCCGTGGTCTCTGGCGTTCCCGAACCTGTGAGCCAGACAGTCACACGCAAGAGTGGCCGAAGTGGACCCCACTCCCGCGTTGCCTTAGAAATACGACAACACGGCCTCCTGGACCGCACGTTGGCTCCGCCCCTCTTCGAGCTGCCAAGAGGCCCCTGCTCTCATGGACGGCAGCCGCCGCAGTCACCCGATCGACTGACTTCTCGACGAGATCGGGACGACGGCAGTCGCGTCGCTTCTCGTGATCGCTGGGACGGACAAATTCGCACTGCCATCCAGGTAGACGGTCGGCTTGATGACGCCCCGAGGCCGCCTCGTGGGTTTGAGCCCGGTGCCGCGGCTGACGAACCTGGCGAAGAGTCGTGTCCTACCGGCTCGACGCGCGGCCAACCGCCCCCGCTCCGTGCTACTTCGCTTCCGGCTCCCAGGCGCGGAGCAGGTCGAGCAGCCCTGCGTCTCCGTCAACGTGCAAGGAGTCTGCCTGGATCCGGTCGTACAGGTAGAGGACCAGCTCACTGGCCGTGCCGTGAACGGAGGCGCCGGCTGCGTCCGAGTCCTCGCCGGTCGCGGCGGTGGGCGCGGGGATACGGGTGGTGCGTGCGCCGCCGCCGTCGACGGTGAGGCGCCAGGAACGCCCCTCGGCGGCGTGGAAGTCGAAGGCCGTGGGCTTGTGCGGCCAGGCACTCGGCGTTGCGCAGACGGTGAACAGGAACTCCTCCACACCGTCGAGTGCCGGCTCGACCGGCAACGGCTGCGGGGCGCCCCCGGCGAGCTGGGCGTCGTAGGTGTGCACCGCGGTCTCCTGGACCCGGTGCCGGGCGGTGCCGCCGGCGGTCTGCGGTGACTGCGACGCGGGCCACCACGTCCAGCAACCGCTCTCCGGTCCCGCCGCGCGCAGGGCGCCCAGCAGAAGCTGCGTCGACACGTCCAGCCAGGCCAGCAGGGCCTCACGCTCCTGCGGCACTTCCAGCGCGGCGCGCGCGGCGACGGCCTCGGCGGGGGGCGCGTCGGCGGGCCCCGCGCCGACGATGGCGGCCCAGAAGCGGTCTCCCCCGCCCAGGTGCTTCACCAGATCGAACAGCGTCCACCCGGGGCAGGTCGGCACCTGCGCGTCGAGACCGGGCGCGGCGGCGACCACGGCGCGGAAGGCGTTCGACCGTTCATCGATCAGTCGCAACAGGTCGGGGAACTCAAGATTCTTTTCCACGGCTGGTGTCTATCACCGTGCTCCGGTGATCGGACAGCGATTTTCACAGTCGTCGCCGGTTGGCCATTGGGACGTCCTCGCCTCCACCGCTCGGGTGACGAGCTGCGCACTGCTGCGAGGACGCTGGTGGTGGGCGGTACGCCAGGCATCGTGCCTGTGGGTGCTCCGGCCTCTCCGCGCGGCCGGGCACCTTGGCGACTTGACGTCCACCCGGTGCGCACGGTCATGCTGCCGCTCGATGTGATGGACGCAGAGGTCACGACGGCGGAGGAGGAGCGGTCAGGTCGGGAGTTCAGGTGACTCTCGTTCGACCATCACTCCTCAAGCACGGAACAACAACAGCCACTTATAACGCGCTTTGCAGGTGTAGGCGGCCCGCCCTCGCCGCCGCCCACGACATCCGGCTCTCGGTCGGACGGACCGGAGTCTGCTGGGACAACGCCCTCGCCGAATCCTTCTTCGCCACCCTCAAGAACGAGCTGGTCAGCCAGCGCAGGTGGCACAGCCGATCCGTCGCACGATCCGCGATCTTCGACTACATCGAGGGCTGGTACAACAACCGCCGACTCCACAGCAGCCTCGGCTACCGGAGCCCAGCCGAGTACGAAACCACCGCAGCCTGACCAACACATACAACCTGTCCGCCAAACAGGAACAACCTCAGTGCTGCAAGCCCTCTCACCTCGAAGCGCCCGCGAACTCCGAACGGTCATCGACAAGTACGACTCCCTGGCCGTCCAGCCTGCTCTCGCTCTCACGGGTCGCGGCTGACGGCCAGCCAAGTGCGCGTGCCGCCGAAATCACTTCGCCACCCTGCACGACTGGGCCGCAGACTTTTGTCCGCGGACAAAAGTCCGGCTCGCTCCTCCCCCGCGCATCCCCCCTTCGACTGCAGCTGGACTGTCGGCCCCGGGTACTAGCCTCCAGCTCCATGGGATTCACCAGCGCTTGGGCAATCAGCAGTCACAGCGATGCCTTCATCGCCGAGCTGTCCCCCCGGCTGCTGCCGGCCATGGAGGCAGACCGCGCCGTACCAGGCGCTCGGCAGCGGTGGGAGCGATGGCAGCAGACACCGCTGCCGGACTACGACACCTGGTACGCCCCGGCCGCGAGCCCGGCGTTCACCGCTTCCGACGCCGCCGCCGTCGAGTCGTTCCGAGAACTCACAGCCCCCGGCGAGAACGCCGACGACGTCTGTGTCGGCAACGCCGAGCCGCGGTTCTACGTCGTCGACGACGTGTGGGCAGCGCAGGAACGGGACGGCATCTTCATCTCCGTCCATTCCAAGAAGTACGCCGTCGCATCGCTCTTCCACGCCATCGGTCCGGCGCGTGCTGCCCTGCTCCCCGGCTGGTGCGGGAACTTCCTCCTCACCTCGGCGCAAGTCCGGCAGTCGCTGTCCTCCGTCGAGCGAGCCCTGTCCTTCGACGACACCGAGCGGACTTCCGCGGAAGCCCGGGACTGGCTCGACTACCGCACGGACGAGGAGAGTGTCCTGGACGGCCCCCTGCGTCTCTGGCGCACTGCCGCTCAGAAGGGGCTCGGTCTGTGCGGGGTGGCCGTTCACCTGTACTGAGGCTGCTGCTGT
Organism: Streptomyces sp. NPDC096339; assembly: GCF_044762985.1. Classification (NCBI taxonomy): domain Bacteria; kingdom Bacillati; phylum Actinomycetota; class Actinomycetes; order Kitasatosporales; family Streptomycetaceae; genus Streptomyces; species Streptomyces sp. NPDC096339. The sequence continues at coordinate 59,669 of NZ_JBIWFI010000009.1, forward strand.
CCCGTGCCGCCCGATGTCGCCGCAACGCCGATTCTGCGCGTCGAGGTACGCGGACACGGGCCCGACTTTTGTCCGCGGAAAAAAGTCGGGCCGCCTCATCCTGTGTCCGGCAGGGGTACCCGGCCCTTCTCAGCCTCGCCTGCAGCGTCATCTGCGGTGTCCTGGGCGGACCTGAAGCCGCGGTCTTGGATCACCGGGAAGACTTGCCGAGTGGTGGTGATCCAGTCGTCGATGTCGGCATGAGAGGACTGGACGGCGCTGATCAGTGCCTCGATCACGTCCAGCTTCGGCCTACCGACGTTCAGGCTGAGCTCATCCATCGACACCTCCTGATACGGCATGGCCAGCTGCCACCAGAACCGCATGAGGAAGCGGCATTCCTGCTGGTCACGATCGTCCGCGAGGCGATCGTGAATCACCCGCTGCACGCACCGCCGCTGCTCGACGTCACGAAAGCCGTTGTTGAGGTCAGTCAGGATCACGCCCGGACAGTAGCAACCGCATGCGAGCACGAGCACGGACTTTTGTCCGCGGACAGAAGTCGGGCCCGGCTAACCGTCGGTGAGCAGCCTCCATGCGAGGGCCCGCAGTTCCTCATCAGGGTGGGATTCCTCCGAGAAGGGGGTGTCACCCAGCAGGCGGTGCGGCGAGAAGGCGAAGGCTCGGAGGGTGGGGCGGAGGTCCTCGGGGATCTCGCCGATGGCGGCGAGGGCCTTCAAGGCGCTGAGCCCGACCGGAGAGGCGGAGACCAGCTCGGCGAGGACGGGGACGGCTCGGTCGGGGGATCCGGTGATGGCCTGGTGTGCTTCGGCGGCCGCCATACGGGTCCAGTCGTAGCGGGCCGTCAGCAGCTGTTCGATGGTCGGCAGCAGCGGGGCGGCCGCGCCGCCCAGAGGTGTGAGGCAGGCCAGGTACCAGTGGGCCGGCCCCTTCGCCGTCGCGAGCAGGGTCTCGAAGGTGCGGAGCGCCGGCCCGGCCTCGCCGGTGTGCCGGTGGTACGCCACGGCCGCCGCGATGCTGAGGGAGGCGTCAGCGCTCTCCACGGCCTTGAGGAGCGCGGTGGTGGTCTCAGGGTTCGGAGTGCCGACGAGCCCGAGCAGGCGGGCGGCGACGATGGCGCCGCGGCCGGTGCGGAGGCAGTCGAGGAGTTCGGGCTGCGCCTGCCCGGCAGCCGGACCGAACCGCTCCAGCGCGCCGACCAGGTGGATCGCGTCGTTGCCGGCGGCGCCTGCCGCCAGTGCGCTCCGGATCGCGGGTATCAGCCTGTCGCCAACCTCCGGGAAGAACTGGGCCACTGCCTGCAGCGTCTGGGCGTCGGAGCGGTGGAGGGCCGGATCCAGGGCCAGATCCAGGGCACGGGGGTCGCGGGAGTGCGTCAGGGCGAGGAGTGCGGATCCGGCGACGCTCTCCTCCTGCCCGGTGCGTGCGTACTCGTACAGCGCTTCCCGGAGTTCGGCGCTCGGCTCGGGGATGTGCCGGATCCAGCGGCCGATGGTGCTCAGGCCGTAGGCGAGGGTGTTGGCATCGCCGCGGTGGGGCAGAGCAGCGAGCAGCAGGTCCAGGGCCTCGGGTTCGCGGCCGCGCCAGGTCTCCATGATCTGCTGGGCGATCCAGGACCCCCGGGATCCGGTGTCTCCCGCCGCGATCCAGCCGGCTGCAACGGTGAGGGCGGCGTCCGGGTCCTGGCTGAGCAGTTCGGTGAGGTGCTGGTCCTGTGAGGTGCTGCCAGGCCAGGAGAAGTGGTCGTCCCCGGGGTCGGGGTCGGCGCCGTCCTCGGTGAGGATCTCCACGAGTCGGGGTGCGTACGGTGGCCCGGACCGCTCGGCGGCGAGCACCGCGGCGGCCAGGCGGACCTCGGGCAGTGGGCTCTCAAGGGCCTCCGCCTCACTGCCGCCCGACCGGGCCCGGACCACCATCGCGTCCGCCCGTACCGCCGCGACGGGGTCAGTGGCGTACAGAACGTCGACCCGGGCCAGCACCTCGGCCCGCAACTCGGCGGGGAGGAGCCCGGCCACGGCGGCGATGACGCGCAGCACCGCCCGTCTCACGCCGCGATCGGCATCCTCCAGGCAGGGCAGCAAGTCGGGAAGGACCCGGGCGAGCTCCGTGCAGATCGCGGCGACCGAACTGCCCGGCCAGTGGGGCGACTCGATGTCCCCCGGGGCGTGATCGGCCAGGGTGGCGAGCAGCATCAGCAGGTGGTCGCGGTTGCCCGGGGCATGGCGGACAGCGTGGGCGAGGAAGGGGACGGCGGGGGCGGAGGCCGGGTAGACCGTGCCCTGATGGTGGATGTTGCCGTAGAGCTCGTAGATGGCTTCGTCGACCGTCTCCTGGTCATCCTGATAGAGCGCCCTGATCAGCTCGGGCACGTCCTCGGCAGAGCCGTAGGCATGGGTCAGGGTGTGCCAGGGCACGTCGTCCAGTTCGGCCGGAGATCTCATGGGTCCTCACTCGTCAGCTGATCAAGTGCGCCGAGCCTAGTGATCACCACTGACACCAGGGAGGAGAGGCGAGCCGGAACCCACACGAGAGCAAGTAGTCGGCCGCCACGGCCCGTCGGGCTGCTCCTCGGGTCCGCGCCCCGGCTCGCCTGCCTATCTCCGGCGGTTCAGCCGCGTACGTGCAGTCCGAAACCCGTGCGGCCCACGGGCTCCAGGCCCTCCTTCAGGTGCAGCGAGGGGATCTCGTAGTCGCCGAAGTTCTGCCGCCGGAACGCAATCGGCTTTGTCGACTCCAGGGTGAGCAGGCGCTGCTCCCAGGCCCTGGCGACGTCCGGGTAGTCCTCGTCGGTCATCCGGTCGGTGCCGTACAGCACGAACGGCGGCAGCACCTCGATGCCCGGGTAGTAGAGGATGCCGTGTTGGATCGGGAACAGCAGATCGTCGATGGGGCCGTTGATCCCGCGAGCGGCGTAATGCGACTCCGGGCCGCCTGTGGTCACCGACAGCAGAGCCCGCTTGCCCGCGAGGGTGCCTTCACCGAAGCGCTCGCCGTACTTGGTGTCGCTGTGCTCGCCGACGCCGTAGGCGAAGCGGTAGGTGAACACCCGGTCCACCCAGCCCTTGAGGATCGCGGGCATGGTGTACCACCACAGCGGGAACTGGAAGATGATCGTGTCGGCCCACAGCAGCTTCTCCTGCTCGGCGAGGACGTCCCGGGTGAGCGTCCCGGCATCGAAGGCCCGGCCCGAGTCCAGGGCGACCTTCAGCGGGCTCGAGGCTTCGGGGCCGTAGTCCGCGGCGTCCACGACCGCCTTCCAGTTCATCGCGTACAGATCGCTCACCCGTACCTCGTGCCCGGCGTTCTCCAAGGTGGACACCGCGAGGTCCTTCAGCGAGCTGTTGAGCGACTTCGGCTCCGGGTGGGCATGGACGATCAGCGTCTTCATGGGAACTCCTTCGGATCGGATGCCTTCGATCCTGGACGCCGCGGCGCCCGGCGTTCAGGGACGCCGCTTCCATCGGACGGGACTTCCTGGTAACAGCAGGACCACCCTCACGGGCACAGTCGAGGCCATACTCGGGGGCATGGACGATCTTGCGGGGTTCCTGCGGACCCGGCGTTCCCGGGTCGACCCGGCGGCCGTCGGCATCCCCACCGACAGCCGCCGCCGGGTCGAAGGGCTGCGCCGCGAAGAGGTCGCGCACCTGTCCGGCGTCAGCGTCGACTACTACGTACGCCTGGAGCAGGGCCGCGCGACCCAGCCCTCCGAGCAGGTCCTCGACGCGCTCGCCCGCGTCCTCGACCTCGACGAGACCGAACGCGGGCACCTCTACCGCCTCGCGCGGCAGCGCCGCCGCCGCGCGAAGACGCCGGGCGGCCGGGTCCGACCGGAGCTGCTGCGCGTCCTCGACCTGGTCACCGAAGCACCCGCGCTGATCATGGACCACCGCCTGGACGCACTCGCCGGGAACCGCCTCGCCAGGCTCCTCTTCGGCCGCCCGATGCCGGGACTGAACATCGCCCGGCACATCTTTCTCGAGGAAGTCGAGGGCGGCCTTTACGCGGACTGGGAGAACTGCACCCGCGACGTGGTCGGGCACCTGCGCCTGGCCGCCGGCAAACACCCCGAGGACCCCCGCCTGGCCTCACTCATCGGCGAGCTGGCGATGGGCAGCGAGCGCTTCCGCCGCCTCTGGGCCCGCGCGGACGTGCGCGCCCGCGCACATGGACGCAAGGCGTACCGGCACCCCCTGGTCGGACTGCTGGAACTGCACCAGGAGAACTTCGCTCTGCCGGACGAATCAGGCATGGAGCTGCTGGTGCTGACCGCGGCCCCCGGCAGCCCCGCCGAGGACGGACTGCGCCTGCTCGCGGGCCTGGGCGCGGACAACGGTGACGCGCATCCCACGGTGAACGCCCAGATCCGCGAGTAACTCGACAACGCCCACCCGCGACCGGGAACGCCTCAGCGCTGACGGCTCCGTTCTCGTGGGCAAAGCCACCCGCACGTCTCGCCTGTCGGCCCCGACTTTTGACCGCGGACAAAAGTCGGGGCGAAGGAGGAACGGTGGCACACACGGCGTGCGTGCCGAGGGGGCAGGCCGATCGGCGGCATCAGCTCTGGATAGCCTGCGGTGGTGGCCGATTCCCCGTTGAAGTTTCTGATAGATGCCGATCATGGCCAGTTCTACGTCCAGGACCTTGAGCCCTACGACTCCTGGATGGATGAGCACGCGATCGATCCGCACCTGCCGCCGGCCGGCTGGACCGACGAGGCAGTCCACGTGCATCGCATCGGACGGGAACCGCACTCGATCTCCGTCGGCACCGCTCGGGACGACATGGTCGAGTCCGTCATCACCGTTCACCCGTCGGCACCAATGACGGAGCCGACGGCCGAACACATCGTGGAGGCGGACCTGGACGCCCCGACCGGCCGACTCACCGTATGTAGCCCGGGGGTCCTCCCGGACGATGGCCCCAGCATGACCGTTCCGGCAGGGCTGCTGCGTGCCCGGGTCTCCTACGTCCCCACCGACCCTCCGTCCGTCGAAACCGACGGCGGCCCCGGTGACCACTTCCTCTATCAGATCGACCTCTGGCCCACCGACCGGCCGCGCGAGCTCGTCGTCCTCAAGCAGGGGGCCAATCCCTGGGCCGGATAGTTCCGGCTCTGATCAAAGCAAGAACAAGGGCAACCTTTCCCGTCTCCACACGTGCACGAGGCCGGCGGCCGGACCGGGAAACTCCGAAAACCGGGGACTTCCGAGCTACCCAGAACGGCATCACGCGAGGCTCCGGGGAGGGTCGTACGGTGCTCCGGAGGCGGTGCCGAGGTACTGGGCCAACCGACCCCGAGTACTCGCTCACGCGGCCGTCTGCGGCAATCGCCGAACAGGCTCCGACCTGGTGTTTTCTCTGGATTCACCTAGGCTGCGGGGGTCTGATGGACACCGCCGAAGAGGGACATCGTGCGCGAGGAAACCAACAGCTACGACGCCGGCCAGATCGAGGTGCTGGAGGGGCGGGAGGCCGTTCGGAAGCGGCCCGGGATGTCATCGGCTCCACCACTGAACGCGGCCTGCGCCAGCTGGCTTCAAGGATTCGGCCTGGGCGGCGGGCCCGGCAGGAGCAGTCCTGCGGGTGGGGCGGTTAGGAGGCCGTCGTCGAGGGATGGAGGCCGCGACCAGGTTGCCGCGTCTCGCAAGTCGACGACACCGCCATCGAACTGTGCCGCACGGAATGTCACCGTGGCACCGGAGAACTTGGCGCGGTCGAAGTTCACGGCGCCGCTGGAGAACTTGGCGCCTTTGAAGTTCACGGTACCGCTGGAGAACTTGGCTCCGTAGAAGCTCACCTTCCCGCTGGAGAAGGTGGCGCCATAGAAGCCCACCTCGCTGCCGGAGAACGCGGCGCGGTCGAAGTTCACCACGTCACTGGAGAACGTGGCTTCACGGAAGTTCACCGAGCCGCCGGAGAACGTGGCTCCGCGGAAGTTCACCGAGCCGCCGGAGAACGTGGCACCGCGGAAGAGCACCTCGCTGCCGCAGAATGTGGCACCGTAGAAGCCCATCGAACCGCCGGAAAAGGTGGCACCGTAGAAGCTCACCAGGCCGCTGGAGAAGGTGGCTCCGGTGAAACGCACCTTGTCACCGCAGAACCGGGCGTAGGAGAAGTCGCCGCCATCGAACACGGCTCCGGTGAAGTCAAGGTCGTATCCGCTCCAGGACGTCTCGTGTGGGGTGGCGGCTAGGAGGTGGTCACGGATTGTCCGGATGACAGTGAGGCGGACTTCGCGGTTGGCTTGTCCGTTGGAATCTCCGTCGGCTGGTGTGCCCTCTGCGAGGATTCGTGGGTAGGGCATGCGTAGGTAGGCGCAGAGGACGTCGATACAGGTTTGTCGGCGTTCGGTCCAATCGTCGGCGAGCCCGGCCATGGCGTGGACACCGGCTAGGCGGCAGGCTGCCTCGCTGTGGCCGAGGAGTTCGGCCGCGATGCTGAAGCGTTCGTTGAGCAGGCGAGTCCGTTCGTGTTCCAGGGTTCGTTCGGTGTTCTGTCGGAGGGCTCTTGAGGAGCGCCAAGCGCCGGCGAACGCTCCTGCGCTGGCGAGTAGGGCACCAACGAGACCCACAAGGAGCGTCACCCAGATGGGAGTGCCAGAGCCGGGGCTCTGGTTCGATGCCGGGGTGCCGGAGGAGGTCGGGGTGGGGACGGTGCTGAGGTGGTCGAGAACGCTGGTCAGCATCGTCATGGCGACACAGTAGGGGGGTGCCCCTACACCGGCCGGATGGCGTCCGGAGAGCAGCTCTGATGACACTCGGATTGGGGACTGCCTTCCCCCTGACAGGCCTGAGGTCTCAGTTACCCTCCAGTGCTGCGCCGGCCTCGGGGAACATCGGTACAGCGGTTGTCGGTGAGAAGGATCACGGTCTGGTCGGCACGAGCGCGCTGACGCGGTTCTCGCGGTCTGCACCTGACGATGCAGCGCCCCGATACCGCCTGATGACCCTGGCCGCCACCGCCCTCACCACCAGCGTGGCGACATGGATCACCCAGCGGTGAACGGTCTGCCACACCAGGCCGCGGGGGGTTGGGGGGGGGCCGGGGGCGCCCCCACACCCCCCCACCCCGGCCGCCCCCCCCACACCCCCCACCCCCGGGGGGGGTCGGGAGAC
>NZ_JBIWFI010000009.1:66796-225249 GCF_044762985.1 Streptomyces sp. NPDC096339
CCCTCACCCCCAGCGTGGCGACTTGGATCACCCCGGGGTTAACGTTCTGCCACACCCGGCCGCGGTTGTGCGGCGCGGACCGGGCGCGCCCAACATCCGCCACGTACGGGCAGGCCCGCAGAACAGCCGTCTCCGAGTGGAGACCGCGATCCCGCCTACTCCTTGTAGTGCTGGGCCGGCTTCACACGGAGCTGGTGCTCGTCTCCATGCTGCTTCCTTCTCGGTGCCGGTGCGGACGGTGTAGGCGTACCCGGGCATGCCCGGCAGCGTGGAGAGGACCCAGGCCCACTGCTGTCGCCGGGTGGTCAGGTCCGCGAGATGCCCCCGCTGTTCCTCCAGCCACTCTGCCCGCTCGGCCCGCGGCAGAACCCGGACTGCCAGCCGCAGCAGGCCCAGACCGCTCAGGCGAAGCACCGGTACCCGCCGGCCACGCCGAAGGTTGCGGCGAGCCCGTCCCCACACGCCACGCTGTAAGTTGCGGCCGGAGGCCTGAGGGGACTCGTCCTGCGCGAGCAGCTCCTCCATCTCGCGGACGAATGCCCCCTGCAGCGGGGGCGCGTCCCGGTGGCACCTTCTTGGCGCCGTCCACCATCGCCCGCCGCATCTCCGGCACCGTCGTCTCCGCCCGCGACGAGCACGGCGTCAAGACGGAGACCGGCGTGGCCCGGCTGGCCCAGGGCCCGGCTCGCGCAGTTGGTCAAGGAGATGGAGAAGCGCGGCGAGCAGCACGGCCGCGGCCCGGCCGCCCCGCTGCATCGATTCCTTTGTGTCGACCATCGGCCGCGTCTCAGGCCTGGCCGACCCCATCTTCGACGAGGTACGGGCAGGACTGCGCCGCCGTCGAGGACGGCGATGACGTGAGGTCGCCGGTGGCCTGCCACTGACTGTCCGGCCCGGTGGCGGACATCGCGGCGGGGGCGCCGCTGGGCACCGCGCCGTCCCAGACGTGGAGGGGGGGTCTTGCCGGCCGCCGTATGACCCGCTGGTCCATCCGGCAAGGGCAAGGTTGGGCTTACGGATGGGCCGCAGGAGCCGCGCCGGGCGCGCCGCGAGGGATCGGTCCGCGATCGGTGGTAGGACGACAGCCGTGAACGGCCATGACAGAACGAAAGCCCAGAACCAGACCCTGGCCGAGGTGGCTTCCCTGCTCATCCAAGCCCGTCGCAAGGCCGCGGAACTCGTACGCGCCTCGGGCGCGGACCTGTCCCCCGACGAACGCGACTTTTTCGGCCGCCCCTGCCTGGCCGAACTCGACCCCCCGCCGACCCCGCACATCTGCGCCTGCAGCGACTACGGCGGCTCGGGCGGCGAACAACCCTGCCTCAACACCTGGATCGACTCCACCGGCCCGGACGACGGCACAGGATCGCCCACCAGGATCTGCGAGCACACGGAACTCGACCACGCCCAGATCTGACCCATCAGGAGGACGCAGATGTCCGAGTCGAAGCGGAACGACAGGACCGACGCGCAGTCACGGATGCTGGCTGAGGCCGCTACGGTACTCATCGAAGCGCAGGACAAGGCAGCAGCGATGATCCACGAGTCAGGGTTGGAGCTGAGCTCCGGGGAGCGGAACTCGCTCTTCAGGTGTGCCGGACAGCTGCCGCCTCCTCCGACCCCGCACTGGTGCCGCTGCGGACGCTACAAGGGCTCGGGTGGCGACGATCCCTGCCGTACGAGGTTTCCCGACCCTCTGTACGGAGACCTGTGGGCGAAATGCGGGCATTCCAAGGCGGACCACGGCGTGTTCTGAGTCGTTCGTCTACGGCCTCGGGGATCAATGGAACCGTGGAACCGTGGTTATCGGCGAGAACGATCATGGTCCGATCGGTGCGCCGGCTCCGAATCCGCACCGGCCTCTGGGTCGCTCACATCAGCGGAGGGAAGCCGTACGTGTGGTCGTACGTGTCGTCCGGGTTGCCGGCGCGGGCGTTCTTCACGTCGCGCACGGCCATGAGGATGAGTCCGGTGATGAGGAGGACGACTCCGCTGCCGATGCACCACCATCCGGTGGTTGTCGGGCGGGAGTCCGCCATCGGGCCGCCGGTGTGCAGGAACGGCCCGATGAGCACGAGCACCATGCCGACCGTGATGAAGCCCGCGGATGCCCGTTTCATCCCGTCGACGCCGTCTGTCGGTTGCGGCTCCGGGCGGGCCGCCACGGGCGGCGCCACTGGGTTGCCGTGCTGGGTTGCGCCCCCGGCAACGTGTGGCCGGCCTGCGGTGTCGCCGCCCTCCGGTGGGGCGGGGTGGCGGTCGAGGACTTGGCCGACGGCCAGCAGCGCCGGGGCGAGCATCGCGTCGTCGGCGTGGTTGTCGCGGCCGGCTTCGGCTGCCGCGAGTTCTACCTGAAGGCCCACCAGTTCCTCGCGCAGCCGGGCGGACTCCACGCGGAGCCGGTCTCGTTCCTGCCGCAGGACTGTCGACTCGGCGGCCGAGTCCTCCAGCAGGCCGGCCAGGGCCCTGATCTTGTTCTCCTGTGCGAGCAGGTCCTGGCGCAGGCGCGTTTCCTCCTCTTCCCGGGCGCGCAACTGCTCCTCGTGTTCGGATCGCACCTGGTCGAGCCGGGTGTCGAAGGCGGCGCGGTCGCGTCGACGGGCTTCTTGCTGCTCCTGGTGCAGGGTGTTCAGGCGGGCGGTCTCCTCCTGATGGTGCTGTCGCTGCGCGCGGAGTTCTTCCTTGGTGGTGGCGAGGGCCTGGCTCGTCGTCTCGTGCCGGGCCAGGAGGTCGTCGTAGTCGGCCTGGTGGCGGCGGTGCTCGCCGAGGGCGTCCTGAAGCCGGGCCTGGACCTGGTCGTGGAGGAGGACGGTCTCCTCGTAGGCGTCGGCCATCGCCAGGCGTTCGGCGAATTCCGGGTCTGCCTCCCTCAGGGCCGCGGTGTGCAGCCGCAGCGACAGGGCCCGGACCTCCTCACTCGCCCCGCAGAGCTGGATGATCGCCTCGACGGTGGAGCGGTGGGGAAGCCGTTCTCCCGAAAGGTTCCTCGACACGGTCGAGGCGCTCAGGATCACACCCGAGGCGACCTGCTTGCTCGACAGGTTCGCGGCTTCGATCAGGGACCGCAGGTGCTCGACGAGCGCCAGCTTGTGCGGGTGGTTCTCGAAGACCTCCGGTTTCAGCGGGTCGAGCCCTCGGCGGGCCGGCCGGGACCCTCCGCCTGTGGACCGTTCACTGCCGGTTCCCTCCTCGGCAATACCCGTCATGCCTGTTCTCCCGGTTGACAGTTGCGGAAAGAAGATCGTTTCCCCTGGCGCACCCGCCGCTGCGACGCGACGCTCGAACCACCCCTCGCCGCACGCCGCTCCAGCGGCACACCCGGTGGGGGTGACGTCCTGCGACCTTCCCTGTACTGAGGAGAACCATCGTGCCGATCCGTCGCGCCCCGCGTGGCAGCTTTCCCGTAGATCTCGCCGTGTTCCTGTCGATCCTGGCCACCGGCGTGGTCCTCGTCCTCGTCGGCCACGTCTCCCCCGAGGCCCTCGCCGGCTACGCCTCCGCTCTCGCCGGCCTCTACGCGGCCTGGCACCACCGCCCCCGGGGCGAAGAGCCCCGCCACACTCCGCCCCAGGCCCCGCCCGCACCCGAGCGGTAGGCATCGTCGCCCCGCCCCGGCCCCGGGCGGCTCCTCGGTGACGCCGCATGTGTGGGACTCGTCGCTACGACTGGCGGGTTCCCGTACGAGGCCGAGCGAGCCATCCCCGGCGGGGAACGTTCGGCACGCTAGGGCGTTGCCCGTCCCGCAACGCTCCGACCTGCGTGAATGTTCAAACGGGCACACTCGGCGCCCCGCTTCCCATCTGAAGGCGAGGATCCATGAACATTCCCGTGCCTGTCACGCCTGCGCAGCAGGGCCGTGGCGAAGGTGGATCCTGCGGATGTGCCGGCGTTGTTCAAGGCGATGAGGACGGACGACGAAGTCACCGACCGCAGCGCCGGAACAGACTGACCCAGGTGAGGCTTGAGAGGCGGCCGCCGGCGGTTCCTGAAGGTCTCAGCACTCCAGGAGCCCCAGTTCGCTGTCGGGCAGGCACAGCGGGCACGCCACGGCGTTCGGGACCGTCAGCAGAACCTCCCGCACGCTCTGCGCGGTCGCCGGGCGGCTGCGGCTTCGGCTGCCGCTGCCGCTGCCGCTGCCGCTGCCGCTGCTCATCGGGCAGCCGCCGGTGTGGGCCCGCGGCGGGATACGGCCGACGCCAATGCCGTACTCGATCCACCGTGCGGCGGCTCCGGCGCAGGCCGGCGCCGAGCACTGCCCAACCACCACCGTGGTCTGCGAGGCCTGGCACTAGGGTCTGCAGCATGCCCACCCGGTCGACCGCGAACACCGAACCAGGCCCTGGACCACGAATCCGCGAGATCTTCCGCACCGTGGTGACCGACCGCTTCGCCGACAGGCCGGCACCCGCCCATCCGGAGCTCGTGTTCGCCGACGCCCCCTTCGACTCCGACTGGTAGTTCCTGGGCGACTTCTACGACGAAATCCTGCACCAGGGACACCTGCAACGAGTGTTGGACGACTCTCTGCGTGGTGATGAAGCGGGGTGATGGCGACGCTCCCGCTGTAACGGGCGGTGGTCGTGGTTGGGGCTTGGGTGCCACTTCGTGTGCGACGACACCGTGAACACGAACGCGATGGTCGACGTGCCCCGTACAAGGTTAGTTGCGGAGTGCAGGGCTCACGCGCTAGGAGCCCAGTCACCGATGACGGCTGCAATGGCGAAAAGGACGAGCATCCCCACGGTGCAACTGTCGGCTACCCACGCACGGGTATAGCGTCGGACCGTACGGGAGTCCCCGCGCAGGTCCCGCTCTTCCGCGAGTCTGGCCTTGATCTGGGTCACGGTCTGGTCGGTGGAACCGACGAAGTGATCGATGAACGACCCGGCGAACCCGAAGGCGGCGATGTCGGCGGCCTGCGAGGTGGTGATGATCAGGTTCCCTCCGCTGTCTGCTGCCACACTGGCCACATAGCGGTAGGGAATTTCATGGGTGAACACCGGATTCACCACAGACAGCACCTTCTCGCCGAGCACGATGCGCGACCCAGTGATCCGCCGGATGAACGCGATCATCCCCAGGCATACTGCTACGACCCCGAGCGCGTCTGAGTCCGGGCCCCTGACCGCGATGCTCACTCCGACCCCAACGGCAAAGACTCCGATTCCAGTGGTGAAGAGCGCCGACATGGCCATGAAGGACTTCCGTCGCAGCACCTTCCGGCTTTGTGTCTTCACGGGGCCCTCCTTTGGGGGATCGCGGCCGACGTCCGAGCTCTGGGCGGGCCTTCCAGTCCGTGTTGCCCTTTCTAACAGGCGTGCGACCGCAGGTCATTGCTATCGGCCAGGCCCGATACGCGATCTGAACGTCCTTGGACCAGGATGTCGTGAGTGCGTGCGGGCGGCTTCGCCACATGATCCTTTGGTGTTTGGGCAGGCTGGCGGTACTTCGTCCGTGCTCGAACGCCGGAGCACATCGTGGCTACGGAGGCTGCCGTGCTGATCGTGGACACGGACGTACTGCTGGTGGAACGGCAACTGCGATCCGGGCCGACTGGCATGTCCCGTGTGTTCGGCCGTTCTGGCGCCGCGGGGACACGGTCGGGCCCGGGAGATCCGGGGTGATCTGGGGGCCGGTTGTTTCTGCGACCGCGCCGAACGCGTTGCTCGGGCTGCAAGGTCACGTATGCGCTGCTGGCGGAGGTGTTCTGGCCGCGGCGGGCGGATGCGGCTGCGGTGATCGGGGCCGGTCTGGAGATAGCCGCGCTGGGCATGGGGCACCGCCGGATCGCCGCGATGCTGGGCCTGGCCGAGAGCTCGGTCCGCGGCTGGTTGCGGGCGTTCACCGGACGAGCGGAGGACGAGCGGAGGACGAGCGCCGGCATTTCACCGTCGTTCTGGTCGCACTCGCCGTGATCACACCAGCCACGGCAAGATCGTCTCATCTTGATCACGCTGCGGCCCCACCAGCCTCTGGCGGGATGTATCTCGGTCGCCCGGACCGATTCGGCATGAGAGCCTCACGCCCGTGGCTACTGAAACCGAGGTGGGAGAGCTGTTGCACCAGCGCGGCTGGCGAGCGGCATTCACGGTCGCTGAAAGGGTGGACGCGTGGGCCGCCCTGGTGAGCGCCATCGAGCGCGGCTACGGCGACGACATCTACGAGTACACCAACGACCTCTACTGCCGAAACTGGCTGCACGAGGCGTGGCTCCTGCTGGACGAACACATGGTCCAGCTCTGGACCCCACAGATCAAAGCTCTCGACGACCGGTACAAGGCCGCGACCATCGACGACGACGGCCAAGCACTCGACCAGTTCCACAGACTGCCCGGCCCCGACCTGTGGTGGTGGCGGCGACACCCCTGCATCCTCAGCGGAGACCTCGGGCGTTCCCTTCGCTCGGCCGGTGCCATCGGCACCGACCCAGACACAGCATGACCCTCAACCTCGTGGCATTGCGGGACAACGCTTAGGCGAGCTGTTCCGGCAATGGGTCACGCGGCCGGCATACCTCAGTAGTGCCACCACTGATCGGGCATGGAGGAGTCGCAGGTGTACTGGAAGGCCCTGCTGCCATTGGCAGTGCCCTGGACGACCAGGCACTTGCCGCTGTTGTAATTCGCGAGCATGAAGCCGGCCTCGCTCCGGACCATCACCCACTTCTGGTCCGCGAAGAAGTCGCACTCGGTCTGGAAGGCACCGTTGCCGTTGCTGGTGCCTTGCACGACCAGGCACTTGTGGCTGTTCAGGTTCATGATGTTGTAGGTGTCGTTGCCATAGGACTGGAAGGCCCACTTCTGGTCGTTGTAGCTGAGGCAGGAGTACTGGAAGACGCTGCTGCCGTCATTGCCGCCCTGGGCGACCAGGCACTTGCCGCTGTTCATGCTCATCAGCCAGTCGGGCGTCTCCGCGGAGGCGGGAGACGCCGTACCGACGGCGGCCGTCACCGCCAGTCCGGCGGTCGCCGCCGCGGTACCGATCACGCGGGCCGTCTTCTTCGTGAGCTGTCTCATGGGCTTCCAAATCCTCCGTGCAGTGCGTCCATCCGTCCGGGCGCGAGGGCCCACGACGTGCTGAACCTCAAGCTAATTGCCGTCGGGGCGGCATGGTGTGCGTGGAGCGCACGAAGCGTGTACGTGGAGCGCACGGGGCTCCGATGCCGGCGGCCGGCCCGGCCACGCACGGGCGCCGCCCTCGGGATGCGCCGGAATTGCCCCACTCGACGGCGGCGCCGCGGTAGACGAGTTCACCCTCGGAGTGACCGTGCACGGCACGTACATCGGGCGGTGCCTGTCCAGGCAGCGCGAGACGTGGACCGAGCTGACCGGCGGGCTCGGCAAGGACCCGGACCGTGCCGAGCCCAGTGCTGCCGCCTTCGCCGCCATACATGCGCGCCGGCTCGGCACAGCGAATGCCGCTTCCGGGGTGCCACTCCATCGCCGGCCCGACATTGCGCCCGTGCTCGGCACACCACTCCACCGGGACCAGGCCCCCGCAGGCGTACAGGCGGCACGCACACCTCTCCCCCGGGCCGGCGGACGGCACCCCGTGCCGGACCACCCCGCCCGCCGCCCCTCCGCGGCAGCACCCGTCAGGCCGGCGGGCCGGCCAGGACAGCGTCACCCGCAGGCGGGCCCGCGCGGCCGCCCTGCGGGTGTTCATCGTCGACCCCGAGGGATTCCCCCGTCCGGACGGCTCCTGGTTCGACTACCCGCTGGAGGCGCCGCAGACCGGTGACGTCGTCGTACGCCAGACGGCCGCCGACGCGATCAGCGTTTGGTGCGGGCATGAACACAGGTCGCGCAGATGTGCCTTGTTCCGTGCCCATCCACAACGCCGCCGGCGGCGCATAGATTGGTGGGATGTGGCAGTCGCGTGTCGAGCGGATCGCGGAACTGACGGGCGAGGAACGGTTCGGCGAGGCGCTGGAGGAGGCGCTGGAGCTGGTCCGTGACGTCGAGAATCCGGTCACCCTGGGGCAGGTCGGATTCCTCCTGGAACAACTCGGCCGTTGGGCGGAGGCCGAGGACTGGCTGCGGCGGGCACTGGACGACGATCCCGGCTACGTCACACGCCACATGCAACTGGCGCTGTACTCCCACACATCCGTATCGGCTGACCTGCACCACATGCTCGGGCGGGTGCTCCAACGGCAGGAGAAGACGCACGAGGCGAAGCTGCACTACCACCTGGCCAAGCGTTCCGACCCGACGGTGGAGCTCGACCCCATGCACCTGGCGATCATGAGCACCGGGGATCTGGAGGACCATCCGGAGTACGACGCGGCGCCGACACGGCCGCCGACCGGTTCCACCGAGTTCGTCGAGTACCTTCTGTCGCTGAACTCGCCGGAGGAGGTCCGGCAGGCCTGGGCGCACGCACCGTTCGACGACGCCAGCCAGGTGATCGCTCTCGTCGCCGAGAACATGCAACGACAGGGGAGGTTCCTCCTGGCGGCTCGGCTCCGGGTGATCCTGGACGTCGTGGTGGGCGATCCGGAAGCGGCCGACGCCGGCTGGGAGACGCAAGGGGCTCCGCACGTCAAGCAACTGCTCGACCTCGCGGAGATGCGGCAAGACCAATCGGTGGGGGCTGCGGAGGCGGCGGTCCTCGCGGCCGGGATCCCGGTCCCGGCGGGGGACGCGGACCTGCTGCTCCACCTGGTCTGGCGGTTCATACGCAACGATGCCGGCACCGGCCTGGTGATCGCGGAGACGGTGCGCCCTGCGCTCACCGCCGCCGGGCGGGAGGCCCACGCCGCGCTGCTGGTCGGCCGTGCGCAGTTGGGAACCGGACGCCTCGGAGCCGCTGCCACCGCCCTCGGCCAGGCCGTGGAGCAACTACCGGACGGTGAGCCCTGGTTGGCCGACGGCCTCGTCTCGCTCGCGGTCGTCCTCGAGAGGCTCGGCCGGCACACGGAGGCCGCGGCGGTCGCGCGGCGCCTGGAGTCCGTCCCGGTCGAGGAGTCCGATACCGCTGACCTGGACAGCGCTTTGGACCGGGCCGAGCAGCTCGTCGAGGACGAGCGCACGCAGGAGGCACTGACCCTGCTCCGTGAGCTCGTCCCCGATCCCCACAGCACCTCGGCCATCAGGAGATGGGTCCTGATCGGCAACGCACACGCCGCCCGTGGCGAACTCGAGCAGGTCAACGAGGCATGGCGGACGGCCTTGTTCCTCGCGCGGTACTCCGGCGGCCTGGCCGACCAGTGGCCGATCCTCATGGGGCTGGGCCGGGTCGGTCTGGCCACCGGGGACCGGGCGGCGGCCCGTGAGTTCTACGAGGCCGCCCTGGAGCAGGCCCGGCACGACCCGGAGCGCGAAGGCCGGGCCCTGCTCCAGCTCGGCATCCTCGAGGTCGAGGACGATCCGGAAGCGGCGGTGGCCGCCGTCACCCGCGGTCTCCACCTGTTGGGGGACGAGGACCGGGCCGAGGACCACGGCGACCACCACGGCCCCGACGGCCCCGACGGCCCCGACGGCTCCGACGGCTCCGACGGCCACGCCATCGACCGGGCAGGCGACCATGCCGGCCAGCCCGCCGACCCGGTGGCCGAGGAGCCCGTCCCGCGCACGGCGTCCTTCTGGCGGCGCCTGCGGCTTCGCAGGCAGCGCCGCAGGGACACGGAGTCCGCGGCGGCACTGGCCGAGGTGGAAAGGGTCGGCCGCCTCCTCCCCCTCGACCACGTCGGCCGCGCGGCCACACCCGATCTCGCAACCGCCGCGGAAATCCTCGACTTCCTGGACGACGTGGACCGGCTCCTGCCGCTGATCCTTCCCCCGGGCCGGCGGGCGCTCGCAGCGGTCGTCGCCGCCGATCTCGCCGACTACGTGTGCGACCTCCCGCTCGCCATCGACCTGGCAGGGCGGGCTCTGGACATCGCGACCAATGGGAAGTGGCGCGATCTCGACGCCGAGCGCGTCGCGCGAGTCTGCCTCGGGCGCCTCGTCCGGCTCGACGGGGACTTCGAGGCCGCCCGCGCCCACTTCGAGCGCGGCGCGGCCTGCGCCCTGGCGCTCCACGACGTCGACGGCGAGGCCGATGCCCGAGGCCGGCTCGCCGTCACCCTGCGCCTGCTCGACCTCCCCGATCTGGCCCTCGATCACTACGCGTTCGTTATCGACGTAGCCGAGCGGCGGGCGGACCACACCGCCGCCGCGCTCAACCGGCTCAACATGGCTCAGTCCCTGATCCTGCTGGCCCGGCCGGAGGCGGCCGCCCCAGTGATGGAGCAGGCGATCCGCGGCTTCCTCGGCCAAGGTCTGGTCGACCTCGCCGGCTTCGCGCTGCGGGTCTTCGCGGTACGACTGCGCGATCGGACGCCCGCCGACGACATCCAGGCCGCTCTCGCCTCGCTCGATGCCGCGGTGACCTCGGAGTTTGGCGGCAACGCGTGGACCTTCGAGCATCTCCACCTGGCGATGTCCCTCACCGGGCGGGGCGAGCACCAGTCCGCTCGCGACCTCCTCGCAGCCATGGCCGCGGGCCTGGAGCAGGCGGGCAATCCGGAGATCACCGTCGTCGGACAGGTCGAGGCCGCCCGTATTCTCGCCGACACCTTCCCCGCGCACGCCTGGGAACTGGCGCAACGGGCTCTCACCGCGGCCCTGAACCGCACGTCCCAGCGCCGGCTGGCCACGGACTGCCGCATGGTCCAGCTCGCTCTCGCGCTGGACCAGAGCTGGGACGACCGGGCCGACGCGCTCGTCCCGGTACTGCTCGACGACTGGCGGGACCTGCGCCGCAAGTTGTCGGCGGACGTCATGCGGATCGCACTGGCCGACCACATGACCGTACATCTGCGTGCGACTGTCGCCCGTCTCCTCCAACGGGGCGAAACCGCACGGGCCTTCGAGCTCTGGGACGCGTTGCAGGCACCGGCGTTCAGCGACCTTGTCGACCCGGGTCGGGAGGAAGGCCGCCCCGGCGCGGACGCCGCGGGGGTCGCCGGTGTACTGGCCCTCGGCGAGGTCGCAGGGGCTGTCGTCGCCTTCGTCCACCGTCGACCGTTCGAGGAAGCGCCCGTCGCCGTTGCGACCGGCATGTCCGCCGCCGAACTGCACGCGTTGCTGCGCGTGTTCCGCCGCGAGGTCCACCTCTTCCACGGGCACGGATCCCGGTCGTGGATCGGGCTGTCGCGGCCGCTCCTCGCCGGCGTCGGGCCGCACCTCCCGGACCGGGGGACGCTGGTCGTCGTACTGGACGCCGATGTGCAGGAGCTGCCCGTCCATGCCGTTCCGCTGCCAGACGGCGGGACCCTCGCGAGCCGGTTCGACGTGGTGCACGCACCCAACCTCACCGGGTTCGCGGTCCTGCGCGGGCGGGCGCGGACCCACCCGGAGGACGCCTGGCCAAGGCTGCTGACGGTGGGCGTGGCCTTCCCCGACGAGGCGCGTGCCCTTGCGATCGCCCACGGCGGTCTCTGCCTGTCGGGACGCACACTGCCCAAGCAGAAGATCCACGGGGCAATGGCCGACGCCGATGTCGTGCACTTCGCCTGCCACGGCTTCTTCGACGCCGAACGACCGCTCGACTCCGGTCTGCTGCTGACGTCCGGGCCCGGTGCGCCAGGCCGTCACGGGGTCCTGTCGCTACGGGACTTCGCCAGTCGGCGGATCACCACGGGGCTCGTCGTGCTCAGCGCGTGCGAGACGGGCCTCGGCCGTCCGTCGCCCACCGACTACCTCGGTCTGGCCCGCGGACTGCTGGCGGCGGGCGCGGCGGCCGTCCTGGTCTCCCTGTGGAAGATCGACGACGTGGCCACCCAACGGTTCATGCTCGACTTCTACCTCGAACTGTGGCGCACCGCGGACGACGGACACCTCGATCCGGCGGGCGCCCTCAGCCGCACGCAATGCGCATGGGCACGCACGCGGCCTGCGCAGGAATGGGCGGCGTTCCGCCTGATGGGTTGCCCGGAGCTGTTCGACGGAAGGCACGCATGAACGACGAAGATGTCGAAGAAGTCGAAGAAGTCGAAGAAGTCGAAGAAGTCATCGAACTGGAACCACTCGACCAGGCAGCCCTGCGCTCGGGCGAGGGCACTGCCGTGTGGGAAACCGTCCGGGGCAGGCGCAACCGCATCTCCATCGGTCGCGCACCCCTCACGGACCCCGCCGGGCGCCTCGGACCCGCGACGGCCACCGCCCTCGAACGCGCCTATCCGCCCCCGGCGCACACGCTGTCCCTCCTGCCGCTGTCCCTCACCCTGCTCCCGGACCGCGACTGCCGTTTCGTGTCCGCCGACCTCGTCCTGACTGCAGAGGAGGACCTGCAGGCGGCCCCGCAGGAAGCGCTCTTCGTCCATCTGGAACCGTCCGAACGCAGCCACACGATCGACGTAACCAGGGCGAGGGCGACGCTCGCCGCTTCCCTCACCGATCCGCTGTTCGCCGTGGTCAATGCCGAGCTGACGCCCCGCACCGAGGAATCCAGACTGACCAGGACCGAGGCGTCCCTCGAGAGTTTCGGGACCGGCACCCCCGAGGCGGGCTGGCGCCTGACCGTGACCGACTCCCGCGAGATACCTCTGACCACCGACGGGCTGCTCGCCGTCCTGGCGCGCCCCCGGACCCACTCCGGCACCGTCCGGCTGAACGTGGTCGCCGAGATCCAGATCCGCACCGCCGGCGACCGCTGGCTCACCTGGATCTTCAAGCGCCGCGACCCGCCGTCGGTCACTCGCACGGTCGCACTGGGCTGACCGCGACCCCACGTACGGGCGCGGCTCGGGGCCGGCGGTCCATCACCGGACTCCGGGGAAACGAGAGTCTTGCCCGACCGCGATCCACCGCGCCGCGGTGAAGAAGGTGGCCAGTACCGGCGAGAGGGCGTGCGGCCACGAGCTGACCGTCCTTCTACGGAAGAGCCGATGACTCATCAGCTTCCGTGTGTGACAGGACTCTTCGCAGTTTCGTGACCAGGCTTGAGACGGCGGCCTATCGGCTGAAGTGGGCTTGGTGTTCGTGCAGGAAGGCGTCGAGGGTTCGGGGTGGGCGGCCGAGGATGTCGCTGACGGTGGTGGTGGGGGTTTCGGGTCGGGTAATGGCGAGTTGCTGGATCTCCGTCACGTGGTCGGCGAGCCAGGTGGGCATGTGGGCGTTGTGGATGAGGTTGTCGCGCAGTTCGTCCGGAGTGAGGTTGGCGTAGCGGATCCGATTGCCGGTCAGGGTGGTCAGTCGTGAGGCGAGTTCGGGGTAGGAGACGGTTTCGGGGCCGGTCAGGGTGTAGGTGCCGCCGGTGATGTCGGGCCTGGTGAGGGCGGCGGCGGCGACGTCGCCGATGTCGCGGCAGTCGATGTAGTTGTAGGGCGCGTCGCCCGTCGTGCCGAAGATGACGCCTTGGGCGACGGTGGGGGCCAGGCGCAGGAGGTTCTGCATGAATGCGTAGGGGCGCAGGATGGTGTGGGTGATGCCGCTGGCGCGCAGGCGTTCTTCGATGGCGTGGTGTCCGCGGGAGATGGCGACCGGGGAGTCGGGTTCGGCGGCGGGTGCGGAGATCTTGACGATGTGTCCGATGCCGGTGTGGGCCGCGATGTCGATGACTCGGGTTTCGAGTTCGACCTGTGTGGGGCTGTTGGCCATGGCGAGGAAGAGCCGGCTGGCGCCGTTGAAGGCGGTGCGCAGGGAGTGGGGGTCGGTGGCGTCGGCGTACTGAACCTCGATGGGCAGTTGGTGTGGGCCGGTTATGCCGGGGATCGGACTGTGCGGGGTGCGGGTCAGTGCGCGGACTGGCGTGCCGAGTGTGAGGAGGCTGTGGAGCAGGGCGTTCCCGGTTGCCCCGGTCGCTCCCATGACAACGATCATCGTGTGCTCATTCCTTGGTGACTTCCCGGCGGCGTGTGCTGCCGGGGTGGGCCCGGTCGGGCTTGGACGCGTGGGCGGGTGGGCACGGTGCCGGGGTGGGTTATGTCGGGGATGCCATGGTGCTGCGCCAGCGCAGGGTGACGATGGTGGTGGCGAGGGCTGCGGAAACGGGCAGGTCGATGCGCAGGCGCTCCAACCACGGGGTGGCCGGGATCGGGGTGTGGGCCGGTAGCCATTGGGCGGTGAACCATCCCAGCAGGGCCGCCGCACTCGTGGCGGTGATGACGAGTGCGGCGGTCAGGGCGACGCGCGGCGTGGTGGTGGTCCACCGTCGGGGCTGCCCGCCGTGCCGCAGCCAGGTGCCGACCAGGAACGCCACCACGGCGGAGGTGCCAGCGATGGAGGTGCAGGCGGCCACGGCCAGGTCCTGCTGCCTGGTGACGACTCCGGCGGCGCCGGCCATCAGCGCGGGGGCGGCGTAGGCGGTCAGCACCTCGCGCCACAGGGTGAACGGGCGGGATGCCCGGGAGGCTGCCCGGTTTCGGCTGGTTCTGTCCTTCGTTGCGGGCATGCTGGCCTCTCTCTCTTTGGTGTGAGGGAAGCGAAAGGCTGCGGCGGGGGTGGCAGGCCTACTCCGCAATATAATTAGGCAGCTAACTATTGCCTCGTAAAAAGGGGCCCACCCGGAGGGCGGAGCCCAACCGGCCGAGAGCCGGGTCAGTCAGCGGCCAGGGCCGCACTGCCACGCACGACGCGGGCGAGCAGATCCAGGAACACCGCACGCTCCTCGACGGAAAGCCCGCCCACCATCGCCTCGAGCCGCCCGAAATGCTCGGACGCCATGTCACGCAGGAGCTGCGCCCCGCGCGCGGTCAAGACGGCCACCGTGCCCCGACCGTCCTCCGTGGACGGGCGGCGGGCGACCAGACCCTCGCGCTCAAGGCCGTCCAGCAGGCCGGTGACCGTGGCCCTGGAGACATCGAGGTCGGCCGCAAGACGCGAGGGGGACTTCTCCCCGCCGTGGTCTTCGAGGTCGGCGAGCAGGCGGTAGCGCCCCGTCGACAGGCCGAACCGGGCAAAGTGCGCCTCGGCCGCCCGGCCGACCCTCGCGCCCGCCGAGATCA
Source organism: Streptomyces sp. NPDC096339 (assembly GCF_044762985.1). NCBI lineage: Bacteria > Bacillati > Actinomycetota > Actinomycetes > Kitasatosporales > Streptomycetaceae > Streptomyces > Streptomyces sp. NPDC096339. The sequence continues at coordinate 81,729 of NZ_JBIWFI010000009.1, forward strand.
GCCGAACCGCGACCAACACCGCCTGCGGATCAACCTCCAGGCCGTAGCGCTGGACCTGCCGCCTGGCCTGGTCCAGCGTGGGCGCCTCGCCATCGATGCCGTCCCTCGTCATGTAAATAATATGGCGGCTAATCACTTGGGCTGTCAAGGCGCCCCGATCTCCGGCCTCGGCCTGCGTACCGCATTATTCGATGCGGCCAGTGTCTCGTGATCCTGAGCGAGCGGGCTCGCGCCGCCGTACGCCGCCACGTGGCGTCGACGGCTCTGACCGGACGGAGTGGAGGGGGTGGCGGCCTGCTCCGGGACAGAGCCGGCTACCCCTCCACCCTTCGCACGGTGACGTTCGATCAGGGCACGCAGTTCTGGGTGCCGGCAGAGAAAGTCGGTGCTCACCCCGGGGATCACGTGGCTCAAGACGAACTCGTGTGGGCCCACCATGCATCTGGTCGACGGCACCCAGATCGCTTGCCGCTGACGCCAGGACTCCCCTTTCGAATCCCGCAGGGTGAGTGCCGGCCACTGATTCCAGCGGGCGACTGCTCCCGAGTGGAGCCCGGCATGGTGCAGCGGCCATCGTTGCCGGAATCCGGCAACGACGTGGAACGGTTCTCGTGCCAAGCTGCGGAGCATGGGGTGGACATTCAAGTTGCACGGCGGTATCGCGGCCGCGTTGGGCGCCACACTGTTGGTGCTGGCCGCGCTCACCTGGCTTCCTGGAACCTTGCCAATGAGCGGGTCGAGGTGGCTGATCGTGGTGATCGTCGTGCTGCTCTTCCCGATCTTCATATCTGCACTGGTGCGTATGTTCTTGGCACGCGCGGACCGGCACTCGGTGTGGCTGGCCTTCCGGTGTCTTTCCGGCAAGGCTCAGATGGGGCTCGCCGCATTGGCCGTGTCGGGTGTCGTGATGATGGTCTTCAGCACAGCTGGAGAGGGGAACTTGCAGGCCGCCGAGGTGAAGGACGGTCGGTACTTCGCCTTCGACACGACGCCGCAAGCGCGCGGCACGGTCGAGATCACCCAGAGCCAGTACCAAGCTGTCCTGGAGGGTGATCAGCGCAGCATGTTCGCGATCCCGGGCTTGCTCTTCATCGGCGCCGCGTATGCCGCCCTGACAACCGGCGAGCTTCGCCGAGCAGATCGTGGCTCCATGCCGTCGCGATTCGCGTGAGGAGGTTGTCTGCGGCGGTTGACGCAGCGGTCGACGCGCCTGCATCACCTTCGCCATCCGCGGCTGACGGAAGCTCTGCTTCGCCCAGGGCCTCGGCCGCTTCCGCCTGGGCCACATCCACGCGCGCACGACGTACCTGCTCCGCCGGGGTGGTACGGCGCCGGGCCCCGGTCCGAGGCCGGTGAACCCCCTCATCGAGTCCCGGGCCTTGACCAGGCGGCCGGCCTCCCAGTGCGCGGCAACGTCGGCGTCGGCTAGCACCGCGTGCAGGATCTGCTCGACCTCGTGCAACACCGGCTCACTCACCGGCTGCCCGGCCTCGACCGCCAAAGCGCGCCGTCCGCGCAAGGCGCCCGATCACCACGTGCTGATCATGCGAGAGCTTCCTGAGTGGCTCGGCGTCCATGGGAAAGGTTCTTCCAACGATCTCGGTAGGGCGCACGGTCAGCCGGGCCCGCACCCTGGTAGCCCTTGTCCGCCCAGCAGTTGACGTCTGCCGCGGCGAGGGCGGTGAGGATGCCGTGTTCGCGTGCGGCTCGGATGTCGTGAACGGCCCCCGGCAGGGCGGGTGAGGCCCACAGCGGGCATCCGGCCAGGTCGGTCAGAACCTGGACGTTCATGCCGTGCTTCTTGTGTTTTCCCGAGTAGAAGGGCCGGTCGGCGGCGATCCGGTCGATGGGCAGGAGCGTGCCGTCGAGCAGGACGAATGCGTTCCTCGACGCGGCGCGGACGGCCTGCTCGAGCGCCGGTGCCAGGGAGGTCAGGGAGGCCAGGAGTTCGACGGCTTCGGTGATGTACCGGTAGGCCGTGGTCGTTCCGATGCCGCACCCGGCCGCGAGCTGAGCATAGGGATGCCCGTAGCGCAGGTGGGCGAGGGTGAGCAGGTGCGAGTGCGCACGGACCGGCGCGTACCCCGCCCCGCACGCCAACCGGAGCCCGTTGTCAGCCGGATCAGCCGAATGCTGCCGTGTCGGGCAGGGCACATCGTGATCTCCACCTCAAGGATTTCGTCAGCAGGGTGCCCCTTGCGCGTGTGGGGCCGCCCGAACCGAGATCCCTCACGAGAGGACGAGCATGAGCTTCACGTTCCGTGGCCGGTCCACGGGGAGACGGGTCGCAGCCGCATGTGTGGCGGCACTGCTGTGGAGCGGTCTGCCCGCGGGGGCATGGCTGAGCACAGCACACGCAGCCGACGCCGGGAGATCCATCGAACCCGGTACCGCAGTCTCCTGGGGGGCCAACCTCGAAGGTCAGCTCGGCGACGGCACCACGGTCACCCACAGCCGCACCCCGGTCCGCGTCTGCGGCTCCGGCCCCTGCCCCTCGCCCCTGGACCACGTCGTCGCCGTCTCCGGAGGCGCCGGCCACAGTCTGGCCCTGCGCGCCGACGGCACCGTCATCGCCTGGGGAAACAACACTTCCGGCCAGCTCGGCGACGGCACCAGGGCCGCCAGAGCCACTCCGGTGCGGGTCTGTGCGCCCGGGGAGGTCCCGCCCTGTGAAAACTTCCTCACCAACATCACCGCCGTCGCCGCAGGCGCCTTCCACAGTCTGGCCCTGCGCGCGGACGGCCTCGTCTTCGCCTGGGGGGAGAATTTCGCGGGCCAGCTCGGCGACGGCACCCACAACCCCAGCAATACACCCATCCCGGTAGGCGGTCTCGACAACATCACCGCCATCGCCGCAGGCGCCCTCCACAGTCTGGCCCTGCGCACCGACGGCACCGCCCACGCTTGGGGCGGCAACGAGTTCGGCCAACTCGGCGACGGCACCAACACCGACAGGGACACACCCGTCCCGGTGTTGGGTTTCCCCATTGTCTCCGCCATCGCCGCCGGCTCCGGAGGCGTCCACAGCCTGGCCCGGCAAACCGACGGCACCGTCATCGCCTGGGGGCTCAACGAGTCCGGCCAGCTCGGCAACGGCACCAACACGAGCAGCAACATGCCCGTCCAGGTGAGCGGCCTCACGAACGTCGCCGCCATCGCGGCGGGCACCGTCCACAGTCTGGCCCTGCGATCCGACGGCACCGCCCGCGCCTGGGGGGCCAACGACGTCGGCCAGCTCGGCAACAGCACCAACAGCGACAGCAACACGCCCGTCCAGGTAAGCGGCCTCACGAACGTCACCGCCGTCTCCGCAGGCGCCAGCCACAGTCTGGCCCTGCGATCCGACGGCACCGCCCGCGCCTGGGGGTTCAACAACTTCGGCCAGCTCGGCAACGGCACCATCACCAACGCCAACGCACCCGTACAGGTCTGCTCGTTCGGGCAGACAGCCCCTTGCAACCGATTCCTGGACGGGGTGACCGCCATCTCCGCGGGCGGCCCGTTCAGCCTGGCCGTCATCCGGCCCTCCGCTGATCTGGCCGTTGCGATCAGCGCAAGCCCGGAGCCGGTGCAGAACGACCGCAACCTGACCTACACGGTCACGGTCCGCAACAACGGACCGACGGCTGCCGACGCGGTGGTCCTCAGCGACGATCTGCCCGCCAACGCCAGGTTCGTGAGCGCCGCTCCCAGCCAGGGCACCTGCCAGGTGCCACCGGCTGGATCCACCAACTCCGTGACGTGTTCGCTCGGCACCCTCGCGAGCGGTGCGACGGCCACCACCCAGATCGTCGTCACGGTCAGGACGGCCCGAGGTGGCACGGTCACCAACACGGCGACGGTGACCGCCAGTACCCCCGATCCCAACCAGACGAACAACAACGCGGACATCCAGACGGCGGTGTCCTGACCTGCCTCGTTGGCAGCGGCCTCCCGGGGGCCGCTGCCCCGGGTCAGTGAGCTCCTCACCGAAGCCGTCGAACTCCTGGTCTCCCTGGCACCGGCGCTCGAGCAGGCCGTCCGCGCCGCGTCGAGGAAGGTATTCGTCCTGCTCGACGGCACGCTCCTGCCCATCGACCGGATCGCCGCCGACCGGCCCTTCTACTCGGGAAAACACAAGAAGCACGGCAGGAACGTCCAGGTTCTGACCGACCCTGCCGGACGCCTGCTGTGGGCCTCACCCGCCCTGCCGGGGGCCGTTCACGACATCCGAGCCGCACACGAACACGCCATCCTCACCGCCCTCGCCGCGGCAGACGTCAACTGCTGGGCGGACAAGGGCTACCAGGGTGCGGGCCCGGCTGACCGTGTGCCGGACCGAGGCCGCTGGGAGAACCTTTCCCGCGGCCGGCAGGCCGTGAACCGCGCGCAGGCCAAGGTCCGAGCCCTGGTCGAACCCGCCATCGCCACCCTCAAGACCTGGCGGCTATCACGCAAGCCGCGATGCTCGACAACCCGGATCACCGGCCTCGTCCAAGCCGTCCTCACCCTCCACCTCACCTGCTCAAACCGAGGTCGGAAAAGGCTCAGTGTCTGGTGTGCCGCGCGTAGTGCCTCGCCGAGCTCCCCGCCTGGCCGTGCACGTCGCTGTGACCGCGCGCGATGGTTGGCCCGTACGGCCAGATCCGCGCTCAGCCGCGTAGACGTACCGACGGGTCAGGGGGTGGGCGAGGCCTCCGTGAGTGCCATCCGCTCTCGGACCGTCTCCTGGTGCGAACCATCGGCCGTGCTCGCAGCCACTGCTTCAGCGTCCTCGACGGAGCACGGCTTCCCTGCTCGGGTGAGAAGAACGAGTGGCCACGCCGGACCCGCACCGGCCGGCTCTCCATCGAAGGCAGTCCAGTCCCAGGGGCTGTCGAACCGCCATGCCCTGCCGGTGACATCGGCGACTTCGTCGCCCACCTGGAGAGACGCGTACGGACGCATCAGCAGCTCGAAGGTGAAGGGAATCCCGTCGCCGGGGTGGATGGGGTACCCCGAGCCATCGAGATGGCTCCCGTCCGAGAACTCGCGATAGGACAGACCTCGACGCAGCACGGTCACAGTCCGGGTGGGATGCGGCAGCCAGGCAGTCTCCAGCGGGGGATCGTGGTGGTCGACGGCCGTAACGTGACCATGGTGGGCGGCACGCCGACCCGGCAGACTTCTCCGGCCTTCAGCTGTTCGGGCGGAGGTCCGTTCGGAACAGCTCGGCCTCCACCTCAGGCGGAACGTGGCCGCTGCCGACCACGCCGAGCGCCACGATTCCGTTCCAGTGCGCGAACTCGTTGGCGTCGTCGATTTCCCACCACGGCCATCGCACCGACACGTGACCCCAGATAGCACCCTGCTCGATCCTGGTAACCGTGAAAGGGCCACCTATCGCGCACAGTCACAGCAGTTGTGACCGTGCATCGCATATGGCCTGGGTGGACAACTTCGATGCTCAGCCTCAGGGCGGGGAGCGTCATGGGTGCAGGTGTGGTGGCAGGCAAGATCACAGCAACGCAGCGATGCCCTCCCGGCTCTCGGGCAGCCCGGCCGCGCGGAACCACAACACGTTTCCGGCGATGCCGCCCGTCGCCTCGTCGGTGTCCACGAAGGCCCGCAACAGGTTGCGTTGGGCGGGGGTGAGCGGGTGGGTCGGGTCGTACCCGCCGGGAAAGGCTCTGAGTAGGATCGGCCCGCGTTCGTGGTCGGTGACCGACGTGCCGCTGGCGGCCACGATGGCGACCGCCACTGGTGCCACCTCCTCGAAGGTTTCGGCCAGGGCGAGCGCGGAGCGCAGCACGGTGAACCGGAACCACCCGTCGAGCCCGGGCAGTGGCTCGGGGAACCAGCCGTCCGTCGTTCGCGGGTCCCGCAGGGCGTCGAGGAGGACGGCGAGAGCGCGTGGCCGATCAACTTGGGCGGGCCCGAGCGCGGCGCAGACCCGCACAGCCGGGTCGGAGTCGGCGAGCAGGTCGGAGGTGTCCATCCCCCACACGCCGAGCGCCCGCGCCACGCTCGCTCGCTCCCGTCGCCCCGCCACGGGACCCAGCCGTGCCCGCAGCAGCGTGGCGGCCGGCGGCACCCGGTCGGCGAGCCCTGGGGCGAGGAGAAGTGGCATGGCGGCGCCGAGCGCGGCCTCGCGGACGTGGGGATCGGGAGAGGAGAGGAACGGCTCGACGGCGTCGTACAGGGTGGGGCGTATCTCCCGGCACGCCTGCAGTGCGGCGAGTTCCTCCGGATCGTGCTCGCGTCGCGTCTCCTCGTGCCAGGGCTCCCACTCCCAGTCCGTTCGGTCGCGCACCGGATCCTCCCCATAGGCGGCAGACTCGGCAACCTGCCCCAGCCAGACCAACAGGGCGGCCCGCAAGCTACGCGGCGGCCCGTCGTCCCACGGAAAGTGCCCCTCGTGCTCGGCGAGACCCACGGGGTGGTCGAGGAGCATGGCGACGAACAGCGCCGCGGGCGCGGTGACGGTGTACAGGGATCCCTGGTGCAGCACGCCCATGTCCAACGCGGCCAACGCCTCGGACCGAACCTCGGAATCTTCGTCCACGAGGGAGCACAGGGAGACGGGTATGTCCTCGCCGGAGCCGTAGGCGTGATGGAGAGACTCCCAGTCTGTCCCCAACAGCAGTTCCCGGGCGGCTGTCGGCAATCCGCTCAGGATCCGCGTCATGCGGGCACTCTCGCTATCCGTCATGCACACACCCTGCCGGCACCCACCGACAACTCTCCTTTCTCAGAAGAGGGACGAACGGGGAACACCCAGCTCAGCCCACGCAGGCAGCATGACCGAGGGCCGCAAACGGTCACGCGTTGCTCAGATCAGGACGGCCCAGGGGTCATCGTCCGGTTCGGGCTCTTCGGGGTGGAGCATGCGGCGAACGCGGCGCAGAAGTCCCGGTTCACCGGATCCGGCGGCGGCGGTCATCCACGGCAGGGCGTCCATAGCGTGCCCGAGTTGGGTGGTGGCAAGAGCATCAAAAGTGTGGTGCAGGCTCTCGGAGGCGGGTTCGTCCGTGAGGCAGAGCCCTCGGCGACGCGGTGAAGGGCCCTCTGGTATGCCTAGGCGTTGCCTGGCTGCATCTGTCGGGCGCGAAGAGGTTCGGCGGCCGGATGGATTGGCCCCAGGGGGAATCCGAGGTAGCCGGCGGCGGAACGGCGAGACCAGTGCTGTGGCCGGGAAGGTTCGCCGGGTTGAGGACGCTGGGCCCCTCGGTGTTGTCAGAGGGAGGCCTGATGATATTTCCCGGCCAGTCACATACCAGGGACGAGGGAAGACATGCCATCGCCATTGGAACGCCTCCAGGCACTGCTCGGTGAGCCGGAGGAGGCGTGGGGCTGGCCGCGCCAAGAGGTCTGGGAGGCCTCCGAACAGCACCTCGGTGTCACGCTGCCCGCGGACTACAAGTCTTTCATGGACGTGTACGGGCCTGGAACCCTGGACGGGTACCTCCACCTCGACCGGCCGACTGGTCTCATGACCCCTGCCGAACTCGAGGACTTCTGGTCCCTGGAGGGCTGGCGCGACGCACGCAGAGGGTCGGAGAACCTCTACCCCTTCCCCTTCCACCCCGACCCTGATGGGCTCATCCGCTGGGGCCACGACGAGCACAGCAGCGAGTACTACTTCCTGGCCAGCCACCCGGATCCGGGCAACTGGGAGATCGTGGTCGGCAGCGAGTGCGCAGAGTGGTACCGCACCAGCGGCAGCTTCACCGACTTCCTGATGCGCTGCTTCGACGGCCTCGACCGGGCACCATTCATGGACCACGCCTGGCCCGGAGGCGACGCCCGCTACGAACCCTTCGACATGTAGTGCTGTGCCCGGGAAGGGTTACCAGGTCGGGCGGTCAGGCTGCCGTTTGCAGTGGTCTGCCGCCCCAACGGACACCTCGTTCGCTGCGGATGCGGGCGCGTTCGCGTCGTTGGGCGGCCAGGACATCGGGGTGACGGGCGTTGTTGTTCCGCCGGCGCAGGTAGGCGTGCAGGGCCCGGGTCTGGACGGTGTGGTTGTGGTCGGAGTTGGCAGGGTGAACTGCCGCAGCGGTCTGAAGTGGGCCTCGATGGGGTTGGCCCAGGACGCGTAGGTGGGTGTGATGCACAGCTCGACCCTGTTCCTGGCCGCCCACCTGCGGATTCTCCAGTTCAGGTGGGCGGCGAGGTTGTCGAGGATCACGTAGATCGGGCCGCCGTCCGGGCGGGCAGCACGGATGGATCTCAGGGCGGCCCAGGTGTGATCGGTGCCCTTGCGGCGCCGGTTGACACCCCACATCTGGTCGTCGCCGACCGAGTAGCAGCCGTGGAAGTAGGTGATGCCGTGCGTTCGCCGGTATGTGGCCGGCAGCCGGTCGGGGCGGCTGTGTTCGGCCCAGCAGGAACCGGCGGTGGGGCGAATGCCCAGCGGCCCGAACTCGTCGAAGGCGAACGTGCGGTCCGGACGTGCGTTGAGCGCGTACTCGATCCGCTCCAGCTTGATATCGAAGGCCGGGTCCGGGGATTCCTTTCAGGTCTCCGTCCGCTGGAAGGTGATCCCGCGTCGGGCCAGTAAGCACCGCAGGGCCTCCCTGCCGATCAGGACGGGCCGGGCCATGTTCCTGCGCAGGTGATCGACCAGTTCGCGGACCGACCAGCGGGTGAAGGGCTTGCCCAGCACGGTGGGGCGGGTGGTGGCCGTCTGGATGACGAAGTCCTCATCGTCCCTGTTCAGCAGGCGGGGACGGCCTCCCGCCCACTGAGGGTTGAGGCATGCGAGTCCGATCTCGTTGAAGCAGTAGCCAGTGGCCATCTCCGAGTAGGCCCCCAGCGAGTCCTGGCCATCGAAGCGTCAGCATTCCACGGCGCGAGGCTTTCGCGCCCAGGCGATCACCGAGCGCTGGAACGTGGCGTGGAACCCACCGGACTCCGAAAGCGCGATCTGCTCAGCCAGCAGAGCCTCAGCGCGCTTCCGCGGGATCAGCCCGCCGGTCCAGGCGGCGTTGGCGGCCCGTTCCAGGGAGATGACGTGGGAGAGCTCGGTCAATGAGGAGTAGACGATGAGCTCGACCTCGGTACGTACATCGGTGAAACCCGCCTGGATCAACAGGCGACGCAGCTGTCTGCCCATCTGACGGTGCGGAATGTGGCGGCCGACCGCGCCGGTGACGACGCGGGCTGCCTCCGTGTCCGAGGAAGCCAGCACAAGCGATTCCCAGTCCGGTTCCAAGGCCGCGAGCCTTCCGTCCGGGTGCAGGACCCGGTGGGCTTCCGCCAGAACGGCGGCGGGATCGTCCACGTGCTGCAGGACGCGTTCGATACGGCAGCCCGCGAAAGACGCGTCGGCGAAGGGCAGGCGATGGGCATCGGCCCGGGCCAGGCGTGCCGGAAGGCCCAGGGCTTCCAGCCGCCGCCGGCTCGCATCCAGCATCACGTCGCTGGAATCCACGCCGATCGCCCGCCATCCGGCACGCTCCAGCTCAACCAGTTCGTGTCCCGCGCCACAGCCCAGGTCCAGAAAGTCCTGGCCCGGTGATACCGGCATCCCGGCCCGCATCGCGTTCTTCGGTTCGGACAGACCCTGATGCGCGTCATCGAGGTAGGCGAGGAGTTCGGAACCTCGACCGCTGCGGTCGACATCGCTGAAATCGTTCATGGCGGCACCCGCGCGGCAGCCCAGGCGGTCGGCTCCCGCGAGTGTGCTTCCCGATGGTTGGATCCATCTTAGGTCCGCCAGTCGCTTGAGGTCCGCATTCTGGCACACAAGCACGCGAGCGACTTCGCACCATATACCGCCGACCCCCGAAGGCTCCCGCGTCACGCCGGACTGCGGACGAAACGGCCGGGGCACGCGGGTCTGGGATGCCGCCATCTCATTTGGGTGCGGCTCCTTTCAAGGGAAGGCTGTTGATCAGGCGCCGAGTTGGTAGTGGTGCTGGTCGGGGTAGGTGCGCTGGTGCTCGCGGGTGGACGATGTCGTACGGACGGCGCACGGCGGGGACGGTGTCGTGGACGCAGGCGATCGTCGCCATCCGCTTCCGGTTCGGCTTCTCGCCGGGAGCCAGCCGAGCCTGCCGGCCTTGCCGTTTCCTGGCCTCCGCGGCTCGGCGGGTAGCCTCACGCAACGCTTCGGGCCGCATCACCACCCCCTTCCCGTCGACCTGGATGACCAGCGGCATGTCCGCCGTGCACAAAGTCGCGATCTTGTGGTGGTAGAAAGCGTCGATGTCGACGGCGGCCTCGGCGACCAGGCTCTCGGCCCGGCGCTTGCCGAGGACCCTCCCGCACCGGTCCGTGACCGCCGCGACGGCCTGCGAGTACGAACCACGCACCGCCTCACGGACCGCGAGACGTTTGATCCCATGGCTGTGCCGACAGAGTCGCGTCCACGGGGTGCGCGTTCGCCCTTCCCGGGCCGCGCCAGGCGCACCGCGCCACCCTGACTTTGCCGAACAGGCAGGTCAGCTGCCGTTCATGCCCCGTCTCGCGGTACGGGCGTATCTCGCCGCCCTCGCCGCGGACCTCGCGGTCGGGCGGGGTGTGTTCCTCGCGCCAGGCACGCAGGTCGAGGTAGTCCTGGAAGAAACGGCGCAGGATCTCCCGGCCGTCCGTATCGAGCAGATGTTCCACGGCGGCATGGGCCAAGGCGGCCGTCTCGGGTGCCGACAGCCGTGCTGCCAGCGACTTCACCGCCTCCATCGAGCAGGCAAACGGGTCAGGGACATCATCGGTGTCGTAGCGTTCCATCACAGGGGCTCTTCTTCTGGACGGTCGTTCTGGTTGGCACCTACGACGGTAGGGAGAAGAGCCCCTTCCTCACCGGCAGTTGGCTCACCGCGCCGAACCGGGCACCGTCCGGCGGGACGACGCGGTGAACAGACCCGGCGTCTGTTCGTCCAGCCAACCCCGCTCGACCAGACGCTTCAGATTCGACCGGTTTCCCTCGATCTTCGACGTCTGCGCGGGCAGACCGATCCGAGGGACGATCTGCTTCGCCTGCACTGGTTCGGGCGCGTCGTCGATCACGTCCACGATGTCACGGTAGACCGGCGGGAGATCCGCGCTGGTCGTCCCCTCCCGCCAGACGGTCACGGTCTGCACCCCTACCACCCGGCCCCCGCCCACCAGCTCGACCTCCATCGACAGCGGCGCCACCGCATCGACGGCCACGCCCTCGGCCGCGAGCTCGTCCAGCGTCTCCCGCGTCACGGTCAACCGTTCCAGCCGGTTCCGTTCGTCCTCCAGCCGCACGGTCAACGCGGCGATTTCCTGCTCGAGTCCGGCCACCCGGGACCGCACCGCAGCCTGCCGCTCTTCCAGTTCCCCGATCAAACGAGCCCATCCGGCACCGCCTCCTCTACCGGCACGGTAGAGACGACATCACCCCGCCACACCCGAATCAGCGAAACCCCAGCTCAACTGTCCCCGGAAAGGAGCCGCACCCAACTGCTATCGGGCGGTGTCGGCTATGCGGCCGGGAGCGGCTGGAATGCCTGCAACACGGGGTCGGGGAGGAGGGAGGGGCGCGTCGCCTCCACCTCCTTCGCCGTCGGCCGCTTCGCCGGATCCGACGCGATGACGGTGACCGTGTACCGGACCGGGTTCGCGGTGATGTCCGGCCACGTGGTTCCGGGGCACAGGTCGTTGATGACGGATGTTCCCGTGTACGGCGTCTTCCCCACCGGGTGCACCTGGAGACCTGCCTCCGGCTTCGCTTCTGCCACCGCCTTCTTCCCCACCACCTTCCCGTCCCGTAGGAGGAATGCGGTCGGACGGGTGGGGGTGAGGGGGATGGTGATGGCGTGGTCCGGGTGGGGGGAGGTAAGGGACCATGAGGCGGTGAGGGTGTCGCCGGTGCGGGCGGTGGCGGTGATGGCGAGTTTCAGGCCGCCACCGTCGCTGAACGGCCCTGCGATCGCCGTGCCGCATCCGGCATCACGGTTTTGTACCGGTACCTGGGCGCCCGTGGTCGTGTCCGCGTCCGGGGTGCGGTCGGCGGCCGGGGTGCAGGCGGTGAGGGCGAGGAAGGCCAGGGAGACGGTAATGCGGGGTGTCCGGTTACGCATGCGTGCTCCTGGTGTTCGGTGGTGTCCGGTGGTGGGACGGGCGAAGGGCGCCCCTGGTTCCAGGAGCGCCCCTCGCCGGTCGGTGCCGGGGTGTTACGTGTACGGGTTCAGCTTCGCGTTGAAGTTGTTGATGACGTCGGTCGCCTCCGTCCACCAGATCCACTTGCTGTCGCCGGATCCTGCGGACACGATGCCGCGCGCGTTACGCGTTCCGTCGCTGTTGATGCCGAAGACGAGGCCTCCGGAGTCGCCGCCGGTGACGCACCAGTTGGGGTCGTAGCCGAGGACACCGCGCACGGTGTGCCACGATCCGTCGGACCACTGGAAGTTGTAGGTGATGTCCTGGTCGCTGACTTCGATGCCGCAAGGGACGCCGTGGCCGGTGTAGTAGGACATGATGCGGTCCTGGCACACCTTCGGGCCGCCCTCGTACGAGTACTGCCTGAAGAAGGGCTGGCCGATCGCAACCGGCTCGGTCGAAGGAGCCTGTAAGCACTTGATCGGCGACCGCCTCGACACCACCGGAGCCCGCTGGGGCCTCGCCGGCGCCGAAGCCGTCCTGAAACTCCGCGCCGTCCACGCCAACGGCGACCTCGACGCCTACCTCGCCTACCACCACACCCGCGAGCACCAGCGCACCTACCCCGACCAGCACCACTACCAACTCGGCGCCTGATCAACAGCCTTCCCTTGAAAGGAGCCGCACCCATCACAGTTGGTTGTCTCGGTAGGCTGTTGGTCGTGGTGGGGATCATTGATCGGCTGGTGCCGGATGACTTGCGGGATCTGTTCCAGCGGGTGGCGCCGTCGCGGCCTCAGGGCGGTGGTCGGCGCCGGCATGGTGATCGAGAGGTTCTGGCGGCGATCGTGTTCGTGGCAAGGCTCGAATCCTGTCGACCGGGGCAAGTACGGCGCAAAGATCCACTTGATCACCGAGCGAACCGGTCTGGCCCTGTCCGTCGGAATCTCCGGGGCGAATCTGCATGACGGCCAGGCCCTGATCCCGCTGGTGAAGGGCATTCCCCGATCCGCTCCCGCGGTGGCCGGCGACGCCGGAAGCCCGGAAAGCTGGATGGCGCCAAAGGCTACGACTACGACCACCTGCGGCGCTGGATACCCGGGTGCGGCATTACCCACCGCATCGCACGCGAAGGCATCGAGTCCTCCACCCGGCTGGGTCGCCACCGCTGGACCATCGAGCGCGCCATGTCCTGGCTCGCCGGCTGCCGCCGCCTCCACCGCCGCTACGCACGCACGCACAGGCGAGCACTTCTTCGCCTGCACCAGCATCGCCTGCACCCTCATCTGCTATCGCAGACTCAAGCCGACTCCATGCGCTGTAAAGGCTGCGCCATGATGGCACGTGTGAGCAAAGAAACTGTGCTTGAGGCCGTATCACGCCTGTACCAAGAGTTCGTGAAACTTCCCTTCCCTCGCAGATTGGCCGGTGCGGACCGGGCCGGCTTCGACCTGGTGATGCTGGACTCGGACACAGCAGGCTGGATATTCATCTGGGTCGAGAACGGCGGCCGGCTCGACGCGGGAGGTCAAAGCGGTCTGCTCCGCTGCATCGCCCGCCTGGACCGGGTCATACCCGTAGTCAGCGAAGCGGACGACCCTGAGTACTGGCACCGCCTGCACGAGATGGCTCGACTTGTCGCGGATTCACCACACGTAGCCACCAAATGAGATGACCTCTTACTCCCGCGGCCACACCGCAAGGCCGTCCCGGAGCGGCAGTCCATGAGTACCACCTCGGACTTCGCCGGCCACACGCTCGCGAGCGGCGAGAGGCAGCCCCTGGGCGGTACGCTTCCCAACCTTGTACCGCTCGGTGAGCTCGGGGCCGCCGTAGCTGGTTGCGTCCGCTTCCGGGACGAGGGGCCGGTCGGTGCCGGGGAGCCCGATCCTTCGCACCCTGTGGTCGGCCGGCCGCCGTAATCGCGGGATGGTGGCGCTGATCCCCGTGCTCAGCCTGACTCCAAGGTCGCAAGGACGGTTCCAAGTGCGGCCATGGCGCTGAATGACGAGCAGGTACCCGCCCGTTGCGTAGTCCCGGATGGTAGAGGCTTTCGTCAGGACCTATTGAGAGCGAAAGCCCTGTCCCGAGCCTGATGAGCCGTTGTTTTCCTGACGTGATCGGTGGGTTTCCCCTGGTCAGGCATGAACTCCGCAGCAGTGAGGGAAAGCCGGGCCGTCACGTTGTCGGGGATGCCAAGGGTCGTCGATGGCTTGCGACTGATGGGCGTACTGGCGGCGGAGGCCGGGTGGTCTGGGCTGTGGGCAGGGGCGTTGGCCGGGCGGCTGGGCCTGGAAGCGGTGCCGGCTAAGGTCGAGGGGTGCAGTTGAGGGGGAAGCGGCTGGTGGAGCGGGGCTGGCTGGCTGAGGAGCGGCCCGGGGGGGTTCACGCCGAGGCGGGCTGCCGGGTGACGTTTCAACTCCGGGGGCGGGCGAGACGGCGGCTTCCCTGCTTTCGGGCCGAGGCTCGTAGTCCCGGGCAAGGCGCCGCAAGGGCATCAGCCAGCTCAGCGTCCTCTCCACCATCCACCTGCGTGGAAGCACCCCGAACCCGCTCATGTCGTCGGTGCGATTGACGATCTGAAGAGTGAGCCGCCCTGGACGTCCCCTTGACCCGCACTTCCTTTCCTACGACCGTCTCCTATGGTGCGACGCGAGGGGAGAAGGCCGGATTCCGGGGTCAGGTGGACGTCGGGGTCCGTCAGACGAGGTGGATCGTGAAGCGCCTCACGACCTTGGGGGTTGTGGCGATCGTGACGGAGTGGACCCAGCCGCGAGCCTTCTTGTACTCCCCGGTGCCGCCAGTGATCGCGCTGTCGAAGGGACCTTGGTCGAGGTAGTTGAAGTACACCCCCTGCGTGGTGATCTGGCCGCCCGGGAGGGTGTAGGTCACGAGGCACTGCTCCGCTTCATCAGTGCCGCCCCGGGTGGTGACGCAGCTGCCGTGGGTCTCGCCGACCTTGTTGCCCGCCTCGTCGGAGAGTTTCGAGCGGACGACGACTTGATCGCCCTGCGAGACGCTGCGGGGGGTGACGGGGAAGCGGGTCAGCTGCTCGACCTCGGCCAGGACTGTGATGGTCCGGCCCTTACCCCCGGCCTGGGCGGAACCGGTGTCCGTCGCGGCGGCCGCGACGGGGGTGCAGGCGAGGAGGGTGACCAGCGTGGCCGTGCCGAGGCAGGCCGCTCTGATGGGGCGCATCATGCGACTCCTGAGGTTGATGTTCGGGAATAACCGGATGGCGAACTTCCATCCGATCCCGTTCGATTCCCTTCATAACCTCGACTCCGCCGCGCTGCGGAGCACCCCGGCACGAACCTCCGGCACATCCAGCCGGTCGGACCAAAGTCAGGCGGCGGAGCTCGGCACGAAGCCGAACGGCAGCTCCAGGCGATGCCGGGCCATGAGCTCCTCGTCGGCGACGATCCCGCCCTTCGGCCCGTCGGCGGCGATGACGCCCTCGCTGAGGACGACCAAGCGCGGGCAGAGCTCCAGGGTGTGCGGCTGGCAGTGGGTGACCCCGGTCGGGCGCTCCCCGGCGTCTCCCGAGAGCCTGATTGATGAATGTGCAGCCATTTATCTGCCGCCCGACCTGCCTCGACTGCGAACCCTGGTGACCTACCTGCGCGGCGAACCCGGCCGTGCGGAGCAGGGCCTCGCCGTCGCCGAGGAGCGCGAAGCCCTCGCCCCCCGGAGGCTGCCGCCCTAAGGAGCCGCCCGCGTAGCTGATCGAGCGCAGAATCGGCACCGGCCGGCCCCCTGTCCACCTGCACGCCGGACACTGCTGGGACACCGGCAAGCGCTGCTCCCTCGCCACCCCCGAGCAGATCCGGCAGCTCCTGGCCCAGGACATCCCCGCGTGCATCCGCTGCCGCCCCGACACCGCTACCCGCCGGGCGCCGAGGGCGGGCGTCGCCGGGTCCGCATCGACCGGGAGATCCTCGGCTGGCTCCGCTCGGACCAGGTGATGCGCAAGCCCGTCCCGGCGCCGTGATCTGCCCGCCGCAAGGCGGCCGCCCGCCCGAGCATGGCGGCGAGTTCGCCTTCGGCGACCCAGCCACGTGGGGCGAGGCCACCGCGGTCACCGTCACCAACACCAACCTGTGCGGGACGGCGACCGCGCAGGCGTGGGACCGGCTGCACCCCCGGCTGACGCGGCAAGCCGCGTGGGGTGAGCAAGCTCGTCCTGGCCGCAATCGCCCGGCTCTGCCTCGCCCGGCCGCCCGCTCGGCTCGAAGAACCGACAGCCCGCCATCCGCTACGACGCCGGACGAGTCCTCGCCATCGGCGACGCCTACACACGCCCCGCACACCACAAGGTCGGCACCAAACCCCGACGCAGCTCAGAACCGAGTACAGCAGCGTGAATCTCCGGGCCGACGGCGTGGTGATCGTGCGACGATTCGTTTGCCAACAGAGGAACGAGCGGGGACGAAGGACGAAGGACGATGCAGTACATCAACCTGGACGCACAGGTCGGCAACCTGTCAGGCGTCATATCTCCTGCTCGGTACCTGGAGCGTCTGCCCTCGCTGGCTGACGCTCTACCAGTCGGCGCCCGGGGCTTCGCGACTGCCTCGGAGCACTACGACTTCTCCAGCAAGCGGTGCGTGAAGGACCTGGAGGTCCAATGCATCCGCAATGTCGGAGCTGATGACCAGCAGATGGAGATCCAGTTCCGGCACAACTGCTGGAAGCACGACGAAGACCTGGTCATCCGCTATGCAGGCGTCTCCGGCTTTGACGCCGGAGGCGTTGAGGACAACGACTGGGCAGGCCTCGGGACCGTAATCCTTGACGAGATCCTGCCCCACCAGAACGGTTGCAGCCACGAGATTGCGTTCTGGAACGGCTCACTCACCATCGTCTGCCGTGATCTCGTCGCGAGCTGGACCGAGGCTGACTGCCCCGACAACTCATAGGCAAGCAAGTCCTCCGCACACGCAGCCAGCCCGCTCGCCGAGGTCGAACGGCAAGCTGAGACGAAGTGGACCGACGAGTTGCTGAATCCGCTGCGGAAGGCCGGCGGTCCGTTGGCGGACGCCGCGATCGAGGAGCTTTGGAACCCAGTGCTCTGACCGGGAAGGTTCACCGGGTTGGTCGGTGGGGTTGAGGCAACCCGTCCATGGGTCGATCGGCATGCTGGGTGACAATGGCGCCGTGGAGTCAACCAATCGGATCATCGTCGCCTTGGATTTCGACAGCCGTCGAGCGGCTGAGGAGGTCGTCGACCGTCTGGGTGATGAATGCCGTTTCTACAAGGTCGGCCTGGAGCTGCTCACGGCGGCGGGACCCGATCTCGTCAAGCACCTCGTAGCCCGGGGCAATGAGGTGTTCCTGGACCTGAAGCTCTTCGAGATCCCGACCTCCGTTGCCGGCGCGGTCCGTGCGGCAGGCACACTGGGCGCTTCGATGGTGACGGTGCACGGCATGGGCGGCACCGACATCATGGCCGCCGCCGTCGCGGCGGCTCGCGACTTTCCTCGCCTGCGCGTCCTGGCCCTGACCGTCGTGACCAGCATGACCGGCTCCGACCTCGCTGACCTCGGGGTCGATGCCTCGACGGAGGAGCAGGTGCTGCGCCTGGCCCGGCTGGCGAACCGCGCTGGATGCCATGGCGTGATCGCATCGCCGCAGGAAGCCGCGCAGTTGCGGGGAGTACTGGGATCCAGATCCCTGATCGTCACGCCGGGAGTCACCCTGCCCGGTGAATCCCAGGCCGAGCACGCCCGCCCCGGGACGCCGCGTGCTGCCATCGCTGCCGGTGCGTCACACATCATCGTGGGCCGGGCCGTCACCCGAGCCGAAGACCCCGTAGCAGCGTTCCGGCTCGTCCGCGCCGACTTGGGGCTGTGACCGCAAGCACCCACCTTTCGCCCAGCAGGACCTGGCCGTGGGGCGGATGCCCAGTGGTCCGAACTCGTCGAAGGCGAAGGTGCGGTCGGGCCGTTGGGTGAGTGCGTACTAGATGCGGTCCAGCTTGGCGTCGTAGTCCGGGTCGGTGGATTCCTTCCAGGTCTTGGTGCGTTGGAGGGTCACTGAGTGGCGGGCGAGCGGACAGCGCAGGGCCTCGCGTCCGATCCGGATCGGATGTGAGACGTTCCGGCGCAAATGATCGGCGAGTATCCGGACCGACCAGCGGGTGAAGGGCTTGCCCCGTTTCGTCGGGCGGGTGGTGGCCGTCTGGACGACGAAGTCTTCGTCGTCAGGAGTCGGCAGGCGGGGACGGCCTTCCGCCCACCGAGGGTCCAGGCAGGCCAGCCCTATCTTGTTGGACCGGTGGATCACATCGCGCACGGTGTCCTCGTCCGCCTGGACCAAGCGCGCGATGACGGGGACGCTGTTCCCGCCGGCCGAGGCCGGCAGCATCATCGCCCGCCGATGGCGCACCGTGCTGGTACTGCCCCGACGCACGATCCGCTGAAGCTTCTGCCCTTCCTGATCGGTCAGTCCGCGGGGCCCTGACCCGTTGTGCCACCGAGCCTCCCATGCCGGTTGGACGTGACAGCAACATCCAACCGGCACCAGCCCCGCCACCGCGGGACCAGCAACCCGGTGAACCTTCCCGGTCACAGCACTAGCCGCTGGCGCGGACCAGGCCCGTCTCATAGGCGAGGATCACCAGTTGGGCGCGGTCGCGGACGCCGAGCTTGGCGATCGCGCGGGTGACGTGGGTCTTGGCGGTGAGCGGGCTGATGGAGAGCTGTGAAGCGATCTGGTCGTTGGACAGCCCGGTCGCGATCAGGCGGGTCACCTCGACTTCCCTCGCGGTGAGTACGGCGAGCCGCTCGGCAGTGTCGGTGGGGGCTGCCGGACGGTGCGCGAACTCCTCGATCACCCGTCGGGTCGCGCTCGGCGAGAGCAACGCGTCGCCGGCCGCTACCGCCCGGACGGCCTGGCGCAGGTCGTCCGGTTCGATCTCCTTGGTGAGGAAGCCGCTGGCGCCTGCGCGGAGGGCCGCGAAGACGTACTCGTCGGTCTCGAAGGTGGTAAGGACGATGACCCGGCAGCCCGCCAGTTCAGGATCCTCCACGATCAGGCGGGTGGCGGTGAGGCCGTCCGTCCCTGGCATGCGGATGTCCATGAGGACAACGTCGGGGCGGACGGCACGGACGGAGCGGACCGCCTCATCCCCCGTGCCCGCCTCCCCGACAACCTCTATGTCCGCGGCGCGAGCGAGGAGGCTGCCGAACCCGGCCCGCACCAAAGCCTGGTCGTCGGCGAGGAGAACCTTGATCGTCATGGGTGGAAGCCTGGCACAGGGATGACGGCTCGCACGAGCCATCCGTCGCCCTGGCCGTGCGGTCCGGCGGAGAAGTCGCCGCCGAGCGCCCGGACCCGCTCGTCCATCCCGCGCACCCCGTGTCCGACCGCCCCCGATATCTGCGCTGCGGTCCGGCCGTCGTCGGTGACATGCACCTCCACCCGCCCGCCGACCAGCCGGACGGTGACATCGGCACGAGACGCCCCGGCGTGGCGGACCGTATTGGTCAGCGCCTCCTGGACGATCCGGTGGACGGCGAAGGACACCGGTGCCGGGATGGCAGCAAGGTCGCCGGCCGTCTCCAGCCGGATGTCCAGCTCCGCCGACCGCACCCGGTCGACGAGCGCCGCGACCTCGCAGACTCCTGCCGCGGGGTCTTCAGAGGCCTCCCCCGGCGCGCGCAGCACGTGGACGAGCGCGCGGAGGTCCCGTACTGCCTTGGTACGGACCTGCTGGGCGGTGGTGAGCGAGGCCCGCGCCTCCTCCGGCGAGTCGTGCAGGGCTTCGGCCGCGACCCGGAGATGGATCCCGACGACGGTGAGGGTGTGCCCGACGACGTCGTGCAGTTCGCGGGCGATGTCCAGGCGGGCCTCCGCGAATCGCCGGTCGGCCTCCAGGTCCCGTTCCCTCGCGGCTCGCAGCAGGCGCTCGTCGAGTTCGGCACGCCAGCGGAGATGGTTGCGGTATGCGGTCGCGGAGGCGAGGAGCACCGCGAGCCACAGGGCCTCGGCGCCCAGGGAGATGAGGACCTCGCGCGGGGTGGCGCCACCCGCCGTTGTCTCCCAGGCCGCGGCGAAGGCGAGTTCGGCGAGGCCGACGCCACCCGCCCACGGAAGGCCGGGGCGGCCGGGCCGGTCGTCGGCGGCCAGGGTGGCGTAGGCAGCTGAGACCGGCCACACCCAGCCGCCGTCGGTGAGTCCGGAGGTACGCAACACGACGACGGCCTGCACGCTCAACAGCAGCACGACGAGCGGCCACCGGCGACGCGCCAGAAGCAGCAGACCCAGCCAAAGGGCGAGCGGCAGGGCTCCCGCGGCGTCGAGTCGGCCGCCGAACCGGGCGGCGCCCGCCAGGACGGCGACGGCGGTGCCGGCCGCGAGAAGCCCGTCAACCAGCCGTACCGCGCGGGGGTCGGCAGGGGCGGGAACGGGAGGTCGGTCCATGCGCCGATCATGCATGACGGTCCCGCCCCTGCTCGTTGCGGGTGCCCGCCGCGGCCAGGGCAAGTGCGACCCACCCCAAGTCAGCCGCGAGTACCAGACGTTCGACAAGACCGACAAGCGTGGGGGTGTCGCCGAATCCCAGCGAAGGGCCGCCGTCCATCACGTCGACCAAGAAGACCGCAAGCGCCGCGGTAAGGGTGGCCGAGGCCATGGTGAGGGCGTTCAGCGCTGTGCGCAGGGCCTGCCGCTGCCGGGCCGCGAGCGTCCTGCGGAGCAGTACCGCAGCGGTCGGCAGGGCGGCGAAGGCGAGGAAGGCGGCGTTGCCGTGTACGAGTTCGGAGAGGGAGGGGCGGCTCCAGTGACCGGGCGGGTCCGCCGGGAAGAGGGCCGCGACCAGGATGCCGGCCGTCCACACCACGATCGCAGCCCGACCCGCCCGCCGGGTCCTGGCGCCCAGCCGTACCACGAGGACGGCGGAGGCGGCGCCTACGGCCAGCAGGGCCACCGGGAGCAGCCGGCCGGCTGTGCCGTGTACGTAGCGGCTGAGGGTCTCGCTCACCAGGTCGTACTCCGGGTTGAGCGCCTCCACCGCAGCCATCGCCAGGGCCCCGATGCCGATCAGGGTGAGCGGAGCCCGTACTCCCGCTGCCGGAGCCGTGTTCGTCGCTGTCATGCCGTCCTCCTCGGTGTCGTTCCGGTGATCCAGAACCTACGGAGGGGATGGGGGCGGCCGCGTCGTCCCGACGCTGACATCTGCTTGTACACCGGACGGTGTCGTCGTCGGAGCAGCTGCACCATTCGGTGTAAGCACTGGTTGCTCTGGCTTTGGTTCGCCGGGATTAGGCAGGGGGACGTGGGCCTGCGCTGGTGACCGTGCCGGTACACCAGCCCGGTTGATCGGTTTCGCACCAGAGGACGTCGAGCTGTCGGCGGGTGAGTTCTTCTGCCTTCCGGAGGAGGGCCGCCTGCGCGGTGTCCGGCTCGGACGAGGACGCGGGATCGGCGAGCGCTCCGTCGGCGACGCCGGCTGGTCCGGTGAAGTAGACGGCGTACCGCCACCCGTCCAGGGTTCGGTACAGGACGAGAGTCGTTGGTGTCCCGAGGGTGCGCCAGTAGGGTTGCCGCTTGCTTGCCATGCCGGCACGGTACTGCTCCTGGTCGGGCCTACTGCCCATGCGGCGCTGGTCAGTGGCCGTTGGGCAGGTAGGTCGCGGGGTATCGCTCGGGCCTACTGCCCTGCTCGGCCCAGCACGACGCACCCGTGGGTCGAATGCCGAGCGGTCCGAACTCGTCGAACGCGAACACCCGGTCCGGGAAGCGCTCCAGCACGTGCTCGATGCGGTCGAGCTTGGCGTCACGGTCGGGGTCCGGGGACTCCTTACAGGTCTTGGTGCGCTGGAAGGTGATGCCGCGTCGGGCGAGCAGACCCCGTAATGCCTCGCGGCCGTGGTGGCCGTCGGGACGACGAGGTCCTCGCCGTCAGGACTGAGAGGACGTTAAGTCCGTTTCTGGTAGCGGTCACGTCCGGGTCGAGGCGAGATCGGCCAGGCGGGCCTCGGCCTCGCCAAGGGCAGTGGTGAGCCGTCCGATCTGCCCGCGCAGGTTCTCGGTGCGGTCCGCGGCCTCGTCGTGTTCGGCCTGCAGCAGACGCAGGACTCAGGGTGAAGTAGTAGAACACCGCCGACCAGGCCGGAAATTCGTGCGGCAGGAGCCTCCACTGACAGCCCGTCCGGTTCTGGTAGAAGATCGCGTTCACGACCTCCCGCACATCACGGGAGCCCGGGTCCCCGGTCGCCGACCATGCCGCCCGCTCTCGTCGCGTACTGCACACGAGTCAACGACTCAGGGCAACAGGGGCGCGTGTGCCAAATGTGTCTGAAAGAGGCCACGAAAACAGTTGATTTTCATGGTTAGTATCCAAGAACGGGCGATGCTGTATGCCCGAACTGTCAGCCTTGAGGGAAGGGACGGACATCATGCGTGTACGCCGGGCTCTTGTTGCGCTTGCGGCGGCACTACCACTGATCGGAGTCTTCGCAGGCTCGGCGACCGCAGCCGGCACAGCGAAGAACTATGAGGTCATCGTCTGCACCGAAGGTATTTTCGGGAGCGCGAACGTCGTCGGCTACAACGAGAAGAACCAGCTCGTCCAGACCCCGGACTTCAAGCTCGACTGGGGCGGTCGGTGCGGATACGCGCCCAACTACTGGTTCAAAGAGGACCAGGTCGTCACGATAAATGCCAGCGACTACTTCAACCTGTGGACGTTCCACATGGACGTGCGGTACTGCAAGAATTACAGCGCTACTCAGCGGCTCTGCAAGCTCCCGTACTGATCAAGGCGTTTTGTTCGCCACCAGTCCCGCCGGTGGTGATCGGCACACCTCGGACAACACCCTTCGGCCGTGCCATACCCCCGGCACGTCCCTCCTGGGGACGGCCTTGAGCCCGCCACATCCGGTCGGCGAGGACAGGCACACACTGGCGTTCGCAGCCGGATGACGCGATGGGCAAGGCCCCAGGGTCAGGTCGTGGACGCGTCCGGGTCGTACGGATGGCGCGGGTCCGATTCCCGTCATCCGTTCCACAACAAAGCCCCAGGTCAACAACCTGGGGCTTTGTCATTGTCCAAGCCGTCACGGCCCGTCGGTTCCCGTTGGGTTGAGCAAGCTTGCCAGAGTCGCGTAGGAGCGGTCCCAGGTCCATTCCTTCTGGACCCAGTCGCGGCCCTTCTCTCCCATCTCACGGGCGAGTCCGGGGTTGCGGAGGAGTCTGGTCAGGCGGTCCGCCGCCGCCGCAACCGATCGGCCGTCGACGACGTAGCCGGTCTCGCCCTCGCGTACCGCGTCGGGGGCCCCGCCCGAGTCTCCCGCCAGGACGGGGAGTCCGGACGCGGCGGCCTCCAGGTAGACGATGCCCAGACCTTCCACCTCCAGGCCGCGGTGGCGGGTGCGGCAGGGCATGGCGAAGGCGTCGGCGGCGGCGTAGAAGGAGGGGAGGGTGTCGTGGGGGTGACCGCCTGCGAAGACGACCGCGTCCATGACGCCTTCGGCCAGGGCGAGTCGGCGCAGTTCGGCGGCGTAAGGACCGTCGCCGACCAGCAGGAGCATGGCGTCCGGGAGTGCCCTGCGGATCCAGGGCAGCGCCCTGATCAGGGTGTCCTGGCCCTTGCGCGGGACCAGTCGGGCCGCGCACAGGATCACGGGGCGACGGCCCAACCCGTAGCGGGTCCGCACCGGGCCGCCGTCCAGGAAGGGGCGGAAGGCCATGGTGTCCACACCGGGGACCAGGCGCGCGGTGCGGGTTCCGGGGGTGAGGGCCGCCTCGATCGGCCGCCGGGTGCTCTCGCCCAGCCACGTGAGGGCGTCGACCTCCGTGCCGATGCGGCGCAGCAGCGCCCTGGCCCCGGGGGTACGGGCCCACCACACCTCGTGGCCGTGCGTGGTGGCGACGACGGTACGGAGGTCAGTCGCCCGGCGCAGTCGGCCCGCCATCAGGCCGAGCGGTGCCGCCGCACCGAACCACACCCGGTCGCAGCCGTACCGGCGGTCCACGGAGGCGGCGTGCGCGGCGGCCCGGGGGGTGGGCAGGAGGGTGCGTGCCCGGTGGCGTATCACGGGGTACGGAAAGGACTCGTCTGGTACCGGCTCCGCTGCGGCCGGGTCCGCCGACGAGGTGAAGACGACCACCTCGTCGGGTGGGAAACGGTCGGCCAGTTCGCGGACGAACGTCTCTATGCCGCCCTGCCGGGGCGGAAAATCGTTGGTGATGATCAGCGTGCGGGCTCCGGATTCGCGCTTCATGCGGCGGCGACTTCCTTGGAAGGAGTGGCGGGGGTACTGCGCCGCTGCCGCATCCGGTACGCCAGCGCCCCGAGCGTCACCGGATAGACCAGGTAGCCGAAGCGGGTCGAGGGCATCAGGGCCATCGCCAGGCCCAGCCCGAGCGCGAGCCGGACGGCCGCCGCCCGTGTCGTCACCGGCGGCCGTGCCGCCAGCGACACCACGATCAGCAGCGCGCTCACCGCGAGGAGCGCGAGCGCGATCACCTTGCCGCCGGGGGCGTACGTCGCGAGCAGATGGCCGGGGAGCGGGCTCGCGGCTGGTGAGGCAGTACCGGTGAGGCCCAACGGGAAGGCGATCACGCTCCGGTAGAAGCCGGCGGGGTCGGAGAGAGCGAAGGGCAGCACTGCCGCCGCCGCGGTGGACAGGGACACGGCCGCGTACCGCAGCGCGGGCCGGCCGCCCTGGACCACCGCGATCAGTGCCAGTGCCACGGGCAGTGCGGGCCAAGCCGTCCACTTGAGCGCGGCGCCGGCGCCGAGCGCCAGCCCCGCGCGGCCCGGCCGACCCTGACCGGCGAGGACGATGCCGAGGCACATCAGGCCGGCGACCGGAAGGTCGGTCCCACCCACCGCGAGGGGCAGCGCGATCAGAGGGCAGGCGAGCAACCGGGCCCTGTACATGCCGGCCGCGACGAGGGCCGCCACGAACACGCCGCCCAGCCACCAGCGCGGATCCCCGGGCAGCACGCCGAAGAGCGCCGTTCCGGGCAGGTAGGGGTTGAAGTCGGCGACGGCCGCGGGGGCGGCGGCGTACGGGCTGCCAGTCGCGAGCAGAAGCAGCCCCGACCGCTCGACGACCGCGACCTCCGACTGCCCGAGTCCGGCCGCCACCGACGAGACCAGCGGCACCACGACGGCACCCGCCACCGCAACCGACCGGGCGGCGGCGCGCGAGCGCTCACCGCAAGCCAGGGCCGCCGCGACACCGTAGCCCGTCCCCGCCATCACGCCCCACATGCGATGCGGCCCCAGATCCGAGACCAGGGCGAGCCCCAGCGCGACGAGTGCACAGCCGGCCCACGCGTACCGCTCATGGCGTACGCACCGGGCGTGCCGCACGTACCGTTCGAGGTTCTTCGTCATGTCCACCGACACTAGGAATGCTCGGGCCGGAGAACGTCAACCGAGGCTCCGGACCCACGACTCCACCCGTGGCATGACAGCCGGCCGCAGAGTCAACCCGTGCGGTGACGCGTGCACCCGCCTCGGCACGGATCATGGACGCATGAGTTCGCCCCTCCTGCATCGCCTCCGTGCCTGGATCGCCACGCCCGTCTACCCCTGGGTCACCGGCGGGGCCCTGACCGTCGGTGCCGTGGCGGAGCTGATCGCCTTCCCCGGATCCGTGACCACCACGATCGGGGTCCTCGTCTCCTCCGCCTCGCTGATGTGGCGTCGGTCGTTCCCGCCCGTCGCGGTCCTCACGGTCGCCGCGGGTCTGCTCGGGTTCGCCGGCGACGTCAGCCTGTACGTCTCGATCATGGCGAGCGGGCTGATCGGCTGCTACACCCTGGGCCGCAACCGGGTGCTGCACCCTGCGGTGACCGTGGTGGGGGCCGCGCTCGGGGCTCTGTGCGTGAACCTGGTGCACATCAACACCTGGTCGCGGATGGACCTGCCGGTGCCCGCGCTCTGGGAGAGGGGCTCCCTAAGCCTGTTCGCCGAGTCGTTCCTGCTGACCGTGGTCATCTTCGGGGCCGTCATGATGGGGGACGCGGTACGTTCCCGGGAGGAGACCCGCGACGAACGGAACCTGGCCCAGGCCCAGTTGATCGCCATGGAGCGGCAGCAGGCGGCCGAGGCCGAACGGGCGGCCATCGCCCGTGAACTGCACGACATCGTCTCGCACTCGGTGTCGATGATCGCCGTGCAGGCCGAGAGCGCCACGTACACCACTCCGGGACTCACCCCCGAGGCCCGCGACGGCTTCCAGCAGATCGCCGGCACCGCCCGCTCCTCGATGGCCGAACTGCGCCGCCTCCTCGGCGTCCTGCGCACTCCCCCGGGCCAGGGGGGCGCGGCCCTCACCACCCCGCAGCCGACCCTCGACCATCTCGCCGAACTGGTCGATCAGCACCGGACGGTGGGCGGCGAGACCGAGCTGCAGATCACCGGTCAGCGGGTGCCGCTACCCGCCGCGTGGGAACTGTCCGCCTACCGCATCGCCCAAGAGGCATTGACCAACGCGCGCAAACACGCGCCCGGCGCCCGTACCGTCGTGGAGATCGACTACGGCGCCGACCGACTACTCACGCTGCGCATCCGCGACGACGGTCCGGGCCCGGGCTCCGGACCGAATTCCGGCGCGGGCCACGGCCTGACCGGGATGCGGGAGCGGGCGGCCCTTGTCGGCGGCCGACTCAGCGCGGGCGCGGGCCCGGACGGTGGTTTCCTGGTGGAGGCGGAGCTTCCCTGGGGAACCGGGTGATCGGCGTGGAGAAGGAGACGGGTGTGATCAGGGCACTGGTCGCCGACGACCAGGCGGTCGTCCGCACAGGCTTCGTCAATCTCCTCAACACTCAGGAGGACATCAAGGTCGTGGGTGAGGCCGAGGACGGTGTGCAGGCGGTGCGCATCGCCGCCGAGACCCGGCCCGACCTCGTGCTCCTCGACATCCGGATGCCGCACAAGAACGGCATCGAGGCGGCCCGCGAAATTCTGGCCGAGCCCGGGACGACGACCAAGGTGCTGATCCTGACGACCTTCGGCCTCGACGAGTACGTGTACGACGCGCTCGCGGCCGGGGCGAGCGGCTTCCTGCTCAAGGACGCCACCTTCCCCGAGCTGCTGCACGCGGTGCGCGTCGTGGCGGCCGGGAATGCACTGCTCTCACCCGAGATCACCAAGAGGGTGATCGGCGAGTTCGTTCACGCCCGGACCTCGCGGCTGCCGGTCCACTCCGTGGGGGAACTCACCGCACGTGAGGCGGAGGTGCTCGCCCTGATCGCCCGCGGACTGTCCAACGCGGAGATCGCGACCCGACTCACGATCACGGACCACACCGTGAAGACCCACATCAACCGGCTGTTCACGAAGCTGCGACTACGGGATCGGGCGCAGGCGGTGATAGCGGCCTATGAGCTGGGGCTGGCGCGGGTGGAAGGCGGGGCCGGCTGACCAAGCCCCGTGCCACAACGTGTGCCGGGTGCCGGCTGCACGGCCTGTTGAGCAGAGCGCCGCACTCCCGCGAGATCGCCACCTGCGCTTCATCTACCACCACGTATCTCTTCTGGGCATGGTCACCGCCGAGACCCCATGGAACGCAGACCAGCCCAGCCCAGCCCCGATCCTGAATTCGTGAAAGCCGTGGAAGCGAACACGGCCTCAGTCGGGCTGGCCCTGTTCGGGCACATCACCTTGACCCGGGACGGCGACGGTACGTCCCATCGCCGGGACAGGTGAGGTGGCGTCTGGCGTCTGGCGGCCTGTCGGGCCTGTAATCGATCCCGCTCTACGGCCAGCCTATGTGATCAAGAACCTACGTCGCCGTGACGGGCCGCCACACTACGTGGCGGCAAGCGGCACCGTACCGACGTACGACGGGCCTGTCGCGCATACTGCGCGACAGGCCCGTCAATTCAGTGGCCGGGGCGGGATTTGAACCCGCGACCTCTGGGTTATGAGCCCAGCGA
The DNA here is from genome assembly GCF_044762985.1 of Streptomyces sp. NPDC096339. Classification (NCBI taxonomy): domain Bacteria; kingdom Bacillati; phylum Actinomycetota; class Actinomycetes; order Kitasatosporales; family Streptomycetaceae; genus Streptomyces; species Streptomyces sp. NPDC096339. The sequence goes on from NZ_JBIWFI010000009.1 coordinate 109,659, forward strand.
GCTGCCGACCTGCTCCACCCGGCGGCCTTCACCGTAAAACGCCAGAGCGCACAGGCGCGAGCGATTATCCGGGCGCTGCCTGGGGTTCGGTGCTGCCGGCGACGACGAAGGCGAGGAGGACGGCGGCGGCCTCGCTCTGATGGACGCGTGCGTGTACTGGGTCATGGCACCTCCCCCTCGGTGTAGCGGCCTACGTACACCGCGGCGCCGACCGCGTCGCGTACCAGGGCGAGGGTCGGCTGGAGTTGGCTCATGCCGTTGGCGCCGGCCGTGCCTGCCCCAACGGCCGGCGCGAGGGTGGTCCCGCTCGCGTACGCGTACGCGTACGAGCCGATCGGGGTGGCGAGGTTTCCTTCAACCCGCATCGCCAGGCGCTCGGCGATGACGAGTTGTGGCCGCTTGGTCTCCCGGGCGATCCGGACGGAGCCGACCCCGCGTGAGTACCGGGCGATGGCCTCCAGTACACGCAGCGCCTGGTGGACGCGGGCCAGAGCCTCTGGAGAGGGGCGGGTGGCGGGTACCTGCTGGGCGGCGTGGGTGAGTGCGGGCGCGCGCCGGGGCATAGGCGCCCAGGTTGAGCGGGTGGGCAGTGAGTGGGCGTGCGCCAAGTCGGCCAGTACTTCGCCTGTGTGGCCATAGTGAAGGACGATTTCACCGAGGTCGGGTTCGTCCTCCACCACCAGGCGCGATACCTCCGCCGGCAGGACGTCGGGCAGACCGCGCCGGCGGAGAAGCTCGCGGTCTCCGTGACCGTCATGAAGGGCCCCAAGAGCCCCGCGGGCAACTCGGCCCAATCGATCGCCGAGCGCATCTCGGACACCCTCGCCCCCGGACACGCGCTCAAGATGCGCTGACGCAGCCGCCCTCCTTGGGTTTGTCATGACCCTGTTCGCGAGGTGAACTCCACCCCCCGTAGGCTCGCACCGATCAACGAACCAAGGGGGAAGAAGTGACCACGATCGCCAGTGACAACAAGAGAGTTGTGGCGGAATTCTTCGAGGCCGTCAGCGAGCGCCGCCTCGATGACCTGCCCACCTACCTGGCCGCCCACGTCATCGACCACAACAAGATCATCCACGGAGAGGCCGACGAGCCGGGAGCGGCGTTCGACGGGATCCGCCGGCAGCTGGCCGCCTTCGATCCTCTCCTCGTGCACGTGGACGAACTCATCGCCGAGGGCGATCGTGTCGTAGCCCGCGTGACCCAGCGGGGCAAGCACGGGGGCACTCACCCCCGCATGCCCGAGCCGACCGGCCGCGACTTCGAGGTCGAGGCCATCTGGATCTTCACCCTCGCCGAGGGCAGGATCGCGGAGATCCGCGCCGTCAGCGACCGTCTCGGCTTGTTCCTCCAGCTCGGCTGGGACTGGCCGCAGACCGACTGACCACCCGGAGCCGCTTCGGTGTTACCTTCCCCCCATGTCCAAGGCCGAAATAGACGCGCTGACCGCCGAGTTCTTCGGCGCCTTCGACAACCGTGGGGGCAAGGCCGCCGATGTGGCCCGCATCCGCCGGCTGGTCATCCCGGGCTGTGTGATCGTGAGCACCGGTCCGGGGTTCGCGGCCTACACCGTCGACGAGTTCGTCGAGCCCCGTGAACGGCTGCTGGCCGACGGCCGGCTGACCGAGTTCACCGAATGGGAGACCTCCGAGCGGACCGACATCGCGGGTGACATCGCCTCGCGGTTCGGTGAGTACCGCAAGTCCGGGATCCTGGACGGCGAGCCGTTCGAGGGCGGCGGGACCAAGGCCATCCAGTTCGTCCGCACCCCGGACGGCTGGCGGATCGCGGCGTTCTCCTGGTACGACCCCGCGTAGTACGGGCCGCCGTACGCCGGCACCGGGTGGCGTGATCGTTCGCCCGCTTCAGGCCTGTCTGGGCTGGGCGGTCGCGAGGCAACAGGTAGATGCCAGGGTCTCGGCCACGCCTACACCGTTACGGCCTTGGTGGCTCCGTGGTACTCAACTTGGTGGGGAGGCTGCGCGCGCCCGTAGGGTGGCGGCGCTGATCCGGAACGGGTCGGGACGACTCAGGTCGACGTCCGCCTCGTAGAGCGGCCGCTTGGGGCCAAGAACCCCCTAACAGAATGGGCCGGCCTCCGAGTCGCGCACTGTTGGTTGGGCAAGGCGGACGCGAAGGAAGATCACTATTCTGTATGAGTGCTCTCATACGACGAGTTGACTTCACCGGAGCGTGAGCTGTGGGACGCGTTCCCCGATGGACGCCGCGTTGACCTGCGCGCGGGTGTGCCCGATGACGATCGGGTCACCGAAGGTGGCCAGTGGGGCCCCGGACGGACGGTTCGTGCCGCCGTGATCGCGGCGCTGCTCTCGGGTGTGAACGCCGCGCAACCAGGCGCCGCCGCATGTGTGAGGCTCGTCGGCGCGCGCATCAGCGGTTGTCTGGATCTCTCGGATACGGAACTTGGTCAGGCTCTTCGGATCGAGGAGTGCTGGTTCGAGGAAGCACCGAAGCTCCATGGGGCCTCGGCCCGGACGATCCGTATCGTGGAAAGCCGCCTGCCGGGCCTCGAAGCCGCTCTGGTGCGTGTCGAGGGGCACCTCGATCTGTCTCGGTCGCGCGTGGAGGGGTGTCTGGATCTCCTGAATGCCTCGGTGGCGGGCGAGTTGGTGCTGAATGGGACGCGGGTGGGTGTGTGCGAGGGCTGGGCCGTGATCGCGGACGGCCTCGACATGGGCGGCGGCGTCTTCTGCATGCACGGGTTCACCGCCCGTGGCGGGATACGCCTGCTGGGAGCGCAGTTGCCGGGTGGACTGTTCATGCAGGGTGCACACCTGGAGCGCCCGGTCCCATTGGGACGCCCCGGTCCGCGCGGCGTGGCCCTTGCCCTGGACAACGTCGTGGCGTCGACGCTCAACTTCTCCGGGGGCTTCACCTCGGAAGGGACTGTGAGGCTGCGGGGCAGCCGGGTTTCGGACAATCTGACCTTCGAAGGAGCCGTCCTGAAGGCGGCTCCCGACGGTGACGGTCCGGCCCTGGTCGGCCTCCTGATGCGGGTGACCGACTTCGACTTCACCCTCGCCCGACGACCGTCCGGCACCGTGGACCTGCGGGGCGCGCAGGTGTCCTACCTCCACGACAACGAGCACAGCTGGCCGGACGTGGTGGAGCTGGACGGCTTCGTCTACGGCTCCATCAAGGCGGTCGAGGCGGGCGAACGGCGGGAGGCGGTGGGGCGTCGAGACTCTGTGGCAGAACGTGTGGCGTGGATCCGGCGCAGCCCCGGCTACAGCCCACAGCCGTATGAGCAGTTGGCGAGCTGGTACCGGACGGCCGGCCACGACGACGACGCCCGCCGCGTGCTCCTGGCCAAACAGCGCCACCGGCGCCGTACGCTGTCTTCGACCGCGCGTTTCTGGGGGCGCTTGCTCGACGTGACCGTCGGCTATGGCTACCGCCCCTGGCTGGCCGGCGTCTGGCTCCTCGCGCTGACCCTGCTGGGCACCCTGACCTTTCGCGCGCACTCCCCCACCCCGGTCAAACCAGGCGAAGGCGCCCCCTTCCAGCCCCTCGTCTACACACTCGACCTCTTGATCCCCATCGGTGGTCTGGGTCAGCGCACGGCCTGGTACTGGTCGAACGGCAGCCTTCAGTGGCTGGCCTACCTACTGATCGCCCTCGGCTGGGTGCTGACGACCGCCGTCATCGCGGGTGTCACGCGCACCCTGCAGAAGAACTAGCGAGCGACAGCTGAGTTCAGGCGTCGCTGGCAGATCAGTGCGGATGTCAAGGTGAGGAAGGCCTCGTGGATGTCGTCACGCACTTCCCAGCGGATCCGCAGGCGTCGGAACCAGTGCAGGCGGGTGAACGCGCGCTCCACGACCCAGCGTTGGATGTCCAGGCCGGATCCGTGCTCAGTGCCCCGGCGGGCGATCAGCGGCTTCACGCCGAGATCCCAGACCAGGCGGAAGCTGGGAAGGCGTCGGCCCGCCTGCTGGGATCATCCGAGCGGGTCGTGCGGCTGACTCCTGTCCGTGGGCGCCGATGAACGGGCGACCGGGGACAGGCAGCCATGCAGGACATGGATGAGGCGCTCACACTCCTTCGGCGGGCCGTCGACTTGCCGGCCAAGTGCTCCTCGGTCCGAATCTCGAGCTCGGGGCCCATGGTGACGTCGGTGATGTCGAGTTCCTCTCGGACTCCCCTATGCTCGCGAGGCAGTTGGTATGAACAGTTCATTGAGGGGGCACGGAGCCGCATGGCCGACGAGATCAAGTACGAGTACAAGACCGTAAAGACAGTTCGCGGCAGCGACGGCTTGGTGATCTCGAAGATGCAGAGGGAAGGCTGGGAGCTCGTGGAGCAGTCCCAGGGCATGCTGCGCTCCACCCTCGGCTTCCGCCGGCCGAAGAAGCCCCTGCCGCGGCTCTTGATCGGCACCGCGGTCGGCGGCTTCGTGGTCCTGGCCATCGTCATCGGCGTAGCCGCCGCGCTTGAGGACGGAGGCGAGAGGAAGGACGAGTCGAACAAGCCGACGGCCTCTGCGAGCGCAGAGCCCTCCGCCACGTCGACTCCGACCGCGGCCGGGTCGGCTGCCGCCGAGGTGATCACGCCTCAGAACAACCCGGAGTTCGCGGCTCTACTCAAAACACCGGACTCCTGCGACAGTGCGAACCCGGACTTCGCGACCAAGTACAAGGGCAAGACGGTCGCCTTCGACGGCTCGATCGTGCACGTGGCACCCCACGGTAGCGACGGCACCCGCTTCGACTTCCTCCTGGGCCCTGGCGACCAGGGACCGAAGACGGGGATCGGGCCGGCCTTCAAGTACGAGGATGTCAACATCCACGACCTGAAGCTGACCGGCGGGAACACCCCCGCTACCGTCCGCGCGGGAGATACGTTCCGCTTCGCCGCCGAGGTGGGCGAATTCAACGCGAAGCAGTGCGTCTTCTTCCTCGACCCGGTCTCGACGGAATACCGGCAGTCAAGTTGAGCAGCCGCGTCATCACGCGCCGGCGTGCCCGGCGTATCTGTCACAGCTCCGGAGTAATGCGACCGGAACCCGTTGGGCAGATCCGCTGCCCTCCCACCCGGAGTCCTTCCGGCTGCGCCTTCAGAACCAAGAGGACCCGCTCCGCCACCACCTGCGGCGACGGGGCTTCACCACCTCATGGGCGCGAAGCGGCCTTTCGCCGGCCGACCTCGACCGTGACGACGAGGCCCAGGCAGACCACTGTGGCTGCCAGCGAGCCGAAGAAGACTCCCTCGAAGAGCAGGCTGTTCGCGCCCTCCACCGCGCCGTCCTCGTACGTGCAGGATTTCTCGAATGGGAAGCTAGCCCTGTGCAGGTCTCCACAGCGGTTCTGCAGGTCCTCGTGAAGGATGCTCGCCTTGAACCAGGACAGCACCCACAAGAAGAGGAAGATCCCGGCGCAAGCACACAAGGCTCCCCACAGCCGGTTCACTTGGGCGTCCACTACGCTGAGTCTCGTCACGCGTCAAAGCCTAGGGCCGGGTTCTCCGCCTTGGTCCTCACGAACCACTCGCGCTTGGCCATCTGAGCTCCTCCGCGAGGGCATCCGTCCGACGGCACCCCCAGCCGCCCTGCAGCGTAGGGGCAACCTTGCCCTGCCCCCTCCTGGCGCCTGCCCTTCGGGCAGGCCACCCGCTCCTCGTCCGCCGGCACCTGGACGCCGACGAGACACTACCCACCACGCCGGCCGGTCAAGGCGTAGCTCTCGGGTTCGGGATCAGGTCGTGAGCGTTGCCCTGGCCAGGGAACCCCGAAGGATCCTCGCACGGGGCAGGGAGAGGTCGAACAGGCAGCCCAGGATCCCCAGCAGGACGCGGCGCATTTGCTCCTCGTCCTCCGCGCCGGTGTAACCGTCTCGGCCGGCAACCGGCAGTCCGGCCTCCGCCATGGCCGCTGTCACTCGGGCCGCCACCGTCGGATCCCGGTCGATGCCGTCGTATCCCCATGACCCGTCCAGATGCAAATTGAACGAGCAGGCGAGAAGGGGATCGTGGAGGTACTCGAACGAGGCCTCCCGCCTGACCCGCTCCCGTGCGCCGGCCGAACTCGGCGACGAGGAGACTGACACGCCTCCACGTTGCGTTACGTCTTCAACAGCCTGATGGGACAGCATCATCACCGCCTTCAACACCGCGAACTGTTCGCTGAGCAGGTGGCCTTCTCAACCACGGTGGTGCAGGTCGCGCAGGCGGCGTGAGATGCCACGTGATCCAACCGGCGATGGGAGAGAAGGACGAGTACAACGCGCCGCTACCGCAGCACCGGGCGGTTGGCGGCCTCGTACTCGTCCGCGATGGTGAAGACGCCGGCACATCTCGGGCACTCGGCCTTGCCGAAGAGATGGGCGATGCCGTCGGCGAGTACGTCTTCCCCATCGCGGACGGCGATCTCGTGCATCCATCGGCCGGCGCCTGAGAGCTCCTCTACACGCGCCGGCCGTAGGTCGCGCCGGTCCACGTCGCCCAGGTTCCAGTCCCGGCTCGCCGAGTAGCGCCCGTAGTCGCCGATGGCGATGGTCACTTCCACGGCGCAGTGGGGGCAGTCCAGGGGGTAGAAGTCGTCCGTGAAGTCTCCCAGGACGTTGGCCCAGTGGTACTGCTCCTCGACCGCGAGCAGTGCACGGAAGGTCACGAGGTAGTCGGCCGGCCGCGACTGCAGGTGCCGGTCCAGGAGTGCGCCGAACTCGGCGATCACCTCGGCGTTGTCAGCCAGGAGTTCGTCACCTCCGTGGTGCCCTGCCGTGCGCTCCATGATCTCTCCGGCCAGGTGTCGAGCCTCCGCACTCCGCGACGCGAGGCGCATCAGCCTGGGCAGTGCGGCGATACCGGCGAGTGACACGAGATCGTGCTCCAGGATCAGTCGGTGTCCCAGCTCAGTCCATGCTTCGGCGTCGTTCTCACGTTCCACTCGATCCAGGAGTTCGGGGACGCGATCGGTTTCGGAATGCCAGTCGTACATCTGTGCCCAGTTCACCACCCCGGCATTGAACCCTCCCACGAGCTTCGAGGCGAATCCGAACGGCACCCCTGGTACCGAAACCGTCGTGAACTTGACGCATGGCTTCGTGAGGCTTCTCCGGTCAACTCCGGTGCGCACCCAGGCGATACAGCCGCCCGTTCGATTTCCGACAGCCGGTCTGCAGCCCCAGTTCAGGCGTATGCGTCCTCGATGGCGACTCGGCGCACCGTGCGCAGCGTCGACCGGAGACTGTCCGGATCGGTCGAACCCAGGGCGAGGCGAATTGCCTGTGGTGTGTGCGTCGAGGTGGTGAACGGCTCCGCCGTGGAGACCGAGATGTGCCGGCGCGCGAGGGCGGCGGTCAGGCGGTCGGCGCGTGCGTCGTCGGGCAGTGGCAGCCAGGTGAAGTAGGACGAGGGGTGGCCGATGAGCGGGAGGCCCGCCAGCTCCTGCCTGGCGATTGCCTGGCGCGTCTTGGCGTCGTCTCGTTTCTGCGTTTCCAGCTGGTTCACGGTGCCGTCGTCGAGCCAGCGGCAGGCGATCGCGGTGATGAGGGCGGGAGTGTTCCAGGTGGTCGCCCGGATGGCGCGTTCGAGCGAGGGCACCACAGGTGGCGGGGCGAGGACGAACCCGACGCGCAGGCCGGTGGCGATGCTTTTGGACAGTCCCGAGACGTAGACAGTGATGTCCGGCGCGGTTGCGGCCAGAGGCGGTGGAGGGGCTTCGACCAGGTAGGCGTATGAGGCGTCCTCGATGATGAGCGGACCGTGCTGTCGAGCGATCCCGATCAGGCGGGTGCGGTCGGTTGCCGGCATGACCCAGCCCAAAGGGTTGTGCAGGGTGGGCATGGTGTAGATCGCACGCACCGGGCGGGTCGCGCAGAGTTTCTCCAGGGCGTCGAGATCCGGTCCGTCGGCGGTGGTGGGGATGGGCTCCAGATCGAGATGGAAGGCGTGCGCGAGAACCTTGAAACCCGGGTAGGTGAGTGCGTCGACGGCGACGACGTCGCCGGCGCTCAGCGTGGCCATGATGGTGATGGCCAGGCCGTGCTGGGCACCGTTGGCGATGAGGATCTGATCCGCGTCGGCGGCAATTCCCCGGCGCCCGAGGTGTCGTGCGATGGAGGCTCGGTCCTGTGGACGCCCTCGGTGTGGTTGGTAGCGCAGCAGCGAGTCGAGATCACCGGAGGTGGCCACCTCGCGCAAGGCCTGCCGCAGGAGATCGGCCTGGCCGGGCAGTGACGGGTAGTTGAAGTTGAGGTCGACCGCCTCTGGGGCGACGGGTTGCTGATCGATGCCGTGGCCGGCAGGGACCGCGATGTCACGCACGAACGTGCCGCGGCCCTGTTCCCGGCTCACCAGGCCCATCGCTTCGAGCTCGGCGTACACCCGGGTGGCGGTCACCACGGCGATGCCCTCGCGGGCAGCGAGTTCGCGGTGGGTCGACAGCCGCGCCCCCGGCGCGAGGCGCCCGGTCCGGATGTCGGATGCGAGCGCGTCAACCAGCTTCTTGTATCGCGGGGCCGCCATGCACCGGATTGTATCCATGACAATTCTTTGACTGTCCTGCGCACGGGTCCATACCGTCAAGCCACTCATCCGGAAAGGACAGCCGTCGTGCACATCGCCATCCTCACCTTCGAGGGCTACAACGAGCTCGACTCCCTGATCGCGCTCGGTGTGCTCAACCGCATCAAGACCGATGACTGGCGCGTCACCATCACGACCCCCAGCCCCAAGGTGACGTCGATGAACGGGGTGGTCATCGAGCAGATGTCCACTCTTGAGGAGGCCTGCGCCGCTGACGCCGTCATCGTCGGCAGCGGCATCGCCACCCGCGAGGTCACCGAAGACCCGGCGATCATGAACATCCTGCGGGGCCTGGACCCCTCACGCCAGCTCATCGCGGCGCAGTGCTCCGGCGCGCTCGTGCTGGCCAGGCTCGGCCTGCTGAGCGACATCCCCGCCTGCACGGACCTCACCACCAAGCCGTGGGTCGTCGCCGCCGGCGTCGAGGTCCTGAACCAGCCCTTCTACGCCAAGGGGAACATCGCCACCGCCGGCGGCTGCCTGGCCTCGCACTACCTCGCCGCCTGGATCATCGCCCGCCTGGAGGGCAACGACGCCGCCGAAGACGCGTTGCGCTATGTCGCCCCGGTCGGGGAGAAGGAGGAGTACATCGAGCGCGCCTGGCGCAACATCGCCCCGTATCTGCCCGCTCCCGCACCGGCGCTCGTTTGACCAACCAGTCGCAGGCAACGGCCCGCCAGGAAGCGGCGACCTTCGCGACGGCATCCGGACGGCGCAGGATCTCCGGGGCAACCGTAGACGCAACGTGTGGGAACGTCGTCTCGCTCTTCACGCCGGTGGTGTGGCTGGTCCCGGTCACGGCGACGCCCCGGCGACCGGCGATGACGTGGCCGCTGCCCTCCGAGACGGCCGCCCGCCCGCCCGCCCGCCGGCCGGCCTGACTGACGAGGGCCGGCCGAGCCCCACGCCGTAATGAGGTGGACAGGCCCCTTGGCCTGGGCGAGCATCGCCTCGATGAACAGCGAACTCCTCCCCACCGTCAAGCAGGTCCGCTTCGTCCAACTCGGCGCGAAGGCACTGCGGGCGCTCGCCGACGGCGACCTCGCCGGTGGCAGCGCCGAGGCCGGCATAGCCCTCCACGCACACTTCGTGTCCGACCGGGCCCGCATGATCTTCGACTACCGCGCGAAGCAGATCACCGAAGACCCCTCCGCAGCCCCCTGGACCACGCGGGCCGCAGTGTCCGAGCCGGACGGCACCGTCGTCGGCGACTGCGGCTTCCACGGCCCGCCCAGCGAAGCGGGCGTGCTCGAGGTCGGCTACACCGTCGTGCCCGAGTACCGCCGCCAGGGCTACGCCCGCGCGATGTTGAAGGCGCTGCTGGACCGCGCCGCCGCCGAACCCGGCGTCACGACCGTCCGCGCCACCATCGCCGCCGACAACACCGCCTCCCTGGCCACCGTCGTCTGCTTCGACTTCCAGCGCGTGGGCGAACGGGGCAACGAACGCGACGGCATCGCGTACGTCTTCGAGCGCCCGGCGAAGCCGGTCCGGCAGGCCGAGTAGCCATACGGGCCCGGGATGCCAGGGGCCTCGCCCATGTGGCCTTCACGTCCGCTGAACCGGGCGACTGCGGAGCACAGCCGCGGGAGAGGTCCCGTCCAGGGACTCGGAGGCACCTCCGGACGGTCGCGGCAGGCCGTTTTGACGTCGCCTGCGTGCCTGCGGCCCGACGGGGCCGTCAGCAGGAGGGGGTCGCTGCACTCGCCGGCGTGGTGGACGCGACATGGGGGCCATGGTGTTCGAAGAGACGGTCGGCAAGGAGGGCGTGGGCCAGGCTGCCGCCGGCGCGGACGGAGGCCGTGACGAAGGCGGTCTCGGCGAGTTCCTCGGCGGTGACGCCGTGTCGGCGGGCGGCCGCAGTGTGCACGTCGAGGCAGTACGCGCACTGGGTGACGAGGGCCACCGCCACGGAAATCAGCTCGCGGTAACGCCGCGGGACGGCACCGTCCTCACGGTCGACTGCGTTCTGGAAGGCGCGCCACGCCGCGAACTCGGGCCCGGCGGCGGCACCGACGGAGCGGGCGCGGTGGAGGTCGTCAGGATGCGCGTACATGGGTACTCCTTCTGAAGGCTGTGGGGTGATGGACGGGGCGGATCCGCCCCGGGTAGGCATGCGGTTCGGGGGACGGCTCCACTTCACCTCGGATCGCGCCCCTGCGTCCAAGACCGGTTCCGCAGGGGTGGTGCCGTTGTCGGTATCGTGGCTGGTCATGGACTTGAAGGCGTTGCGCTGTTTCGTGGCGGTCGCGGAGGAGGGCCACTTCGGCCGGGCTGCCGTGCGACTGCACCTCGCCCAGCCGCCCCTCAGCCGCAGGATCCGCGACCTGGAGGCGGACCTGGGGTGCCGCCTGTTCCACCGGATCCCGACCGGTGCGCGCCTGACCGCGGCCGGTGAGGTGCTGCTCCCGGAAGCCCGCGACCTGCTCGCTCGGGCCGAGCGCGCCCGCGAGCGGGTGCGCGCCGCAGAGTCCGTACGCGAGGTCGTCCTGGGCACCGTCGCCGGCGCGGGTCTGGACGCCGGCCCTGCGGCTCTCGCCGTACTGCGCAGGACCCACCCCGGGCTGCGCGTCCGACTGCACGAGGCGCCCGTAACGGATCCGACAGGTGGGCTGCGCGCCCGTAAGACCGACGTGGCTCTGACCCGACTGCCCTTCGACACCTCGGGACTGACCGTACGACAGCTCGCGGTGGAGCCCTTGGTGGCGGCGCTGCCGTCTGACGACCCGCTCGCCGCTCGGCCGCGGCTGCACGTGAGGGAACTCGCCGGGCGCCCGCGCTTCCGACTACCGGCCGGGACGGACGTCCAGTGGCGCGCGTACTGGCTCGCTGCCGACGAGGACACCCCCGGACCGGTGGTGACCTCTGCCGAGGAATGCCTGCACGCGGTGGTGTGGGACGGCGTGACCGGGCTGCTTCCGGCCGGGGCCGCGCGCCGGCACGCGCGCCCGGGCATCGCGTTCGTCCCGGTCCACGGCCACCCGCCGAGCCGCGTCGTGCTGGCCCGCCGCGCGGACTCCCCCGATCAGCTCGTGGACGCGGTGGCGACTGCCCTGGCCGATGCCCACGGTGCACGGGCGGACACCCCGGTCGATGCGTATACGGCGCCGGCGGACCCTGTGCGCCATCCCCACGCCGCCCGTCCGGGCATGCACCCTGCGGCCGTCGCGGGTGAATGAAGCCTCCCGCCCGGCCTGATCCGTGGGACGGGCCAGCCGGCCGCCTGGCAGTCCCGTCCCACGAGGCCACACCGATGTTGGGGAAGAGCAGTCCTTCGAGGTGAGCAGGGGAAGGTCCCCGTCGGCCCGGAGAAGGACGAGCACGATGCCGTCCTGGCCTCCTGGGATGCACGGGCCACACGGCGCTGAGGTGCCGTCTGGGGCCTTCCGCCCCGTTGCCAGAGCGCGGGGCGGGCCCGTCGGAAAGCCGTGGCGCCGGGGCCGCCTGTGGCGATGGTGCTGGGAGCGATCCGCCGTCGCCTTACCCACCGCCGCCTTCGCCGGCACCCGCAGGCTCGTCGTGCTGCTCGCGCAGCTCGCCACCGTCACACCTGGAAGGGCGCAGCGAGGCGCCGGCGCGGGGCGGAGGCATGAGGGAAACGGTCCCCCGAGTGCCTACGGTTGACCCGGAATCAAGGAGCGGAAGGAAGCCGCCGCACGCTCGGCCACGGCTTCGACGTACGGCACGTACGCGTCAGGGTCTGCGTGGTCGGCCATCGGGAAGGTCAGGCGACCGTCGCGGCCCAGCGCGCGGAAAGCGATGATCTCGGTGCGCATCAGCCCTTCCGCGAACCGTTCGATGCTCTGCTTGAACCACTCGTACCTATAGCCATAGCCTCCCGGCGGGATCACTCTCCTGCTTTCCTCCGCAAAGCCGAACTCGCCGGAGCCGTTCACAGTGAGGATCTGGTCGGAGGGAAGGAACAACTGGTAGTGCCACCGGTTCTCCTCCACGCACCCGGGCGGTATCTGCGGTGGTTTCCTGAGCCCGGTGGTGGGGGGCAGGTCCGACCAGTCGAAGTGGATCCACCAGCCCCGCAGCACCTGGCTCGGGCCGGCCTTGATGGTGCTGATGCCCGGTCTGCCCGCCTCCTCCAGCGCCGCAACCGTTCCGGTGACCGCCTCGACGACGGTCCGTATGGCGCGTGCGCTCGCCTGCCGGTTGCGAGCCGAGGCCCGCACACCCTCCCACCACACGGCGGTGTCACCCACGGCCGCTTCCACTTCGGGAGGCCAGCTCGTGGGATCGTCCCCGTTCATTGCCATCTGCCGGGGACTGAGACCGCCTGGCAGGGGGCGGTCAGCCACCTCTTGCCGTCTCTCCCACTCCCTGAACCGGGCGATGATCTCCTTCCACTGACGCTCTTTCTCCAGATATGCACGTCTGGCCGTTTCACGCGCCCGAGCCTGCTGCTCCGCGAGGCGCGCTTCGATGGCGTTCCGGACGGGCTGGTAGGCCTCCACCGCAGGCCGCACCCGCTCCAGGAAGGATGTCCAGGCCGCGTCGTGCTTCGCCCGCGCCCGGCGGCCCGTCGTCATCCTGTCCCATCGCCGGATCCGGCGCTGTGCCCTCTCCAGCTCCTCCTGCTCGGCGGCGATCCGCCGCACCAACGAGGCAGCGGCGGCAGTCCAGGAGGCGATCTCCTCGGGTGTGCCGCTCACCTCCACGCGGCGGGGCATCGACGTGTGCCACGCGCCCAGGGTGTCCATGACGTAGTCCGCCGGCCGGTCGGGTTCACGGGGGAACCAGTACACGGTGATGTCCAGGTCCGTGCCAAGCGGAAAGCCCGTGTACGAGATCTGTAAGGCCATACACCCAGAGTGGCAGTTGCCCCGCCTTCGAGCACGGGGGTTCCGAAGGAACATCGAGAACCCGTCGGCCGGACGGTCCGGGCCCACCTGGCGGGGCACGGTGACGAAGACGATGACCTCTCGGCGATCTGCCCGGCACCCCGGCACCCCGGCACACGGCACACGGCACCCGATCCGGCCACGGAGCCTCCGCGAAAAAACCGTTTGGCCGACCTCCGCGACCGCTGCTACGTTTCCGGAGCCGTGCGAGAAACCAAGGAGGTGGTACCCGTGAACGCAGTATCGACATGGGTGCTCCCCTCCGGGGTCACGGTCGGGCGGTAGGTCGTCCGGGAGCGCCGTACAAGTGCACTCCCGAAAGGCACGACCATGCATTTCACTTCTGAGCGGCGTCTCGACGAGAACGTCGTCGAACGCGAATTCACCCTCGGCGAGATCCCCGGCATCCTGTGGACGCCGACATCCGCATCCGCGTCCACACCGGTGCCGCTGATCCTGCTCGGCCACCCCCCGCTCGGGCTGAACAAGATGTACTCCCGGCTGGCGGCGCGGGCCCGGCAAGCCGCGGCGGACGGTTTCGCCGCAGCCACCATCGAACTGCCCGGAAGCGGTGACCGGCCCCGTTGGGCCGCCGCCGAGCAGGCCCGCGCCGACCTGCGCCGGACCATGGAGGCCGGCGATCCAGTAGGCGACGAGATCATCGACGCCCTCGTCCTCCCCCTCGTCGAAAGGGCCGTCCCGGAATGGCAGGCGGCCTTGGACACCCTCCTGTCGCTGCCCGAGATCGGCGGCCCTGTCGGGTACTCGGGGGGAGTGATCTCCATCGGCGTTCGCCTTGCGGCGGTCGAACCACGCATCGTGGCCGCCGGCTTGTTCGCCGGGAGTCTCGTGCCTCGCGCCATGTTCGAGGAGGCCCGCCGGGTCACCATTCCGTTGCATGTCCTGCTGCAGTGGGACGACGAGGGCAATGACCGGCAGTCGGCCCTGGCCTTGTTCGACGCCTTCGGCTCCGAGGAGAAGTCCCTGCACGCCAACATGGGCGGGCACACTGGCGTCCCGCAGTATGCGGGGGACGCCGCAGCCCAGTTCTTCGCCCGGCATCTGAAGTGAAGACGGGCCGCCAGGCCGCCGGCAGACGGCGAGCCTCGCTGACCGGGAGGCTGCTCGTCCAGGGAAGGTCCTGGCGCTCGTCCGCTACTCGTACCGTGGTCCCCTGCCAACCCGGCAGGGGCCCGCACCACCCGAAGCCGTGTACGCCGAGCTGATCAATGGATCCGACAGCTGGGACCTCTGGCCGAACTGATCCATCTCCATCGGGGAAACGATCACCCACCTCGCGGGAAGCGATCTCCGCGTCGGCGAACACCGTGTGCAAGACCTGCTCAACTTCACACCCGGCACGGCGGGGAGCGGGAATCGTTGACGCATGGATGGGTGTCCCCGAGCACACGGCGAGACGTGTCCGGGCGGGACCCGGCTCGATCCTCAGGGAGGATCTTGACTTCATCGCACCGTGGAAGACTGCGTGCACTGGCCGCCGGCGGCGTACTGGCCCTCGCCGTCAGCGCCCTGACCGCCGCCCCGAGCAGCGCCGCCCCGCAGCCCGGCATACCCGAATCCGCCGCTACCCGGCCACTGACCGACCCAGCGGCGGATTCGGTCCCCGGGCCGCACCGGGCGGCGATCGCGAGTACCCAAGCGTCGTCTGAGGCGAAACGGCGAAGCTCCTGGTGGAAGGTCACGGCCAGGAACCACCTGGAGGTTCGATCGGGGCTAGGTGAGCTCGAGCCCGCGCGTCCGGTCGAAGGCGATGCGGGTGAGCCAGCCGAGGCCGGCCGTGAAAAGCGGTGGCCACACGATCGGCCCAACGGTGTAGCCGACAAGCACCACGAGTGGGATCCACCCACTGTTCACGGCCTGGTAGAGCACGCCGGGCCGGCGGATGCCGACGAGCCGCGCCAGGTCCGGCAGCACGAAGGACACCAGCGCAGCGGCAGTGGTTGACGTGCCGTACTTCTGACTTTCGAAGACGGCGAACGCGGCCAGGAGCAACGCGAGAGTGCCCCAGGCGGTTCGCGTGGGCCAACCACTGCGGCCCACGCCAGAGTTGCGCAACGGAGTGGCGGCGCCAGGGGGTTCAGTGGTCACCCGTAGAGCGTACAGAGGGCAACGCATCATCAGACAGAAGTCCGCAGGAGCCAGGGGGACAACAGGTTCAGCGGCCCGCGCCATGCGATTGCCGCGCAGACACGATGGCCGCCCCAGAAAGCGCGTTCCGGTCGCCTCGACGGCCGGCGTGTCCCGCCACAGCGGCGGCTGGCGCCGCCGAGGACAGACGCACATCCGGGTATGCCATCGCGGTCACAACGAGCGCTGGGCGACCTCGGGCATCGGCACGAATCGTAAAGATCCCGGCGAGCCAGGTCTCCCAGCCCGGCCCTACCCCACCTGCGGTTTTTTACCGTGCTCCACGCAACCGCCTGCCCGTCGAGCACGTCACCAAGCACGTGGAAATCGAATGGCTCTTCTCCCTCATCCCCCTGACCGTCGGCACAGTCTTCCTCTGCTTCGGCGTGTACGGCCTCCGCCGCGCCAGGACTCTGCGCCGCGTGGGTGTCACCGCCGCAGCTCGGATCGTCCGCTTCGACGTCAGGCGGGACGACGAAGGCTCCACGCTCCACCATCCGGTCGCGGCCTGGACGGCCCAGGACGGAAGCAGGTGCGAGTACTCCTCCAGGTTCGGCCGAGGAGTTGTCGGAAACGGCTTCGGCGCCGGGGCGCACGTCGTGGTCCGCTACGACCCGCGCGCGCCACACCGGTTCCTCATCGAGGGCTGGGACACGAAGGCGGTCGACCTCCTCTTCACGGTGCTGGGGGCGATGCTCACGGTAGGCACGGTGACGGCGGTACTCATCCGGCTGCTCATCGTCTGACCGCGACCGGCGTTCGGTCTCGACGCTCAGGACGGAGGCATCGGGAAGGCGTTGAGCTCCGTTGACCTGACCCAGCGGCGCCGGCCGACCCGGGTGCCTGCCCACGGCGGACGGCCGGCGCCCAGGGCCGGGATGGGCCACCGGTGCCGCGCCGGCCTTCGGGCACGACGACCCGTACGGCCTGCGTACCTGCGCCAGTCTCATCCTGGGTACCGACGTCCATGCTCATGACCTCGTACGTTCCGTCGACCGGTGGGTTGAAGGGCCAGTCGTCCGGCCCGCTCCTGCGCTGCGCGTCACGTTTGGCACGCAGCCGTGCAAGTCAGGGCCGGGGTTGTGGCCGGTCTGGTCATGCGGAGAGGGCGAGCTTCTACATGTGGGCGACGGCCTGGACCGCATGGTGGAGGCCGGTGCCGCGTTGGCGGCAATCGCGGAGGATCTTGTAGTGCTTCATGCGGGCGAAGGCGTGCTCGACGCGGGCTCTGACCCACCGGTGTTCGGCGTTGTCCGGCATGGCTCGGTCGGGGCGTTTGCGATGTGGGACGACGAGCCCGTTGATCATCGGGGGGTCCTGGTGAGGTCTTTGATCCAGATCATCGAGGCGTGCAGGTGGGGACCGGCGAGGTAGCTGCCGGGAGTCTTCTCGTATCGGGTGTCTCACCATCCCAGTTCCGGCCTCCTGGTACGTCACGCTCTGGGGCGGGTGAGGCACGTGGAGCCGACGTGAGCCGACCGGTGCACTGAAGTCCGGGCGCGGACTCATGGGACATGGCCCGGCACCCGGCTCAGGTTCCGGGGAGGATTCGGCGCGTTTCGTAGGCCCACATCGCGATCTCGACCCGGTTGCGGGCGCCGAGTTTGGCCATCAGGCTGGCCAGATGCGTCTTCACCGTGCTGAGGCTGATGTGCAATGCATCGGCGATCTCGGTGTTGGTCAGCCCGCGAGCGACTGCGAGGAGCACCTGCTCCTCGCGGGCGGTGACGGGGGAGACCGGCTGGGCCACGGGCCGGCCGGCGGGCAGGTCCGCGAACGTCTGGAGCAGACGGACGGTGACGCTGGGCGCAATGAGCGCCTCACCGTCGGACGCCGACCGTACGGCCTGCGCCAGAAGGTCCGGTCCCGTGTCCTTGAGGAGGAATCCGCGGGCGCCCGCACGCAGTGAGCCGTAAACGTACTCGTCGAGGTCGAACGTGGTGATGACGACCACGACCAGCGGGTCGGCGACGCCCGGGCCGGCGACCAGCCGGGTGGCCTCGAGCCCGTCGAGCACGGGCATGCGGATGTCGAACAGGCAGACGTCGGGGCGAAGTTCGCGTGCCAGACGTACCGCTTCGTGTCCGTCGGCGGCCTCGCCGACCACCTCGATGCCGGGCTGGGCGTTCAGCATGATCCGCAACCCGGTGCGGATGATCGTCTGGTCGTCAGCGACGAGCACGCGAATGGGCACCGCTCTCGCTCCTCGCTCTCGGCAGTTCGGCTTCGACATGCCAGCCCCGGTCGGTACCCGGGCCGGTTCGTAGTGTGCCGCCGAGCAGGGTCGCGCGCTCGCGCAGTCCGGTAAGTCCGTATCCGTCGCGACCCCGGCCGGTGCGCCGGCCGTTGTCGCGCACGCTCACCCGTACCGTGTGCCGTTCCGCGGCGACCCGGACGACGAGCTCGGTCGCGTCGACCGCATGGCGCAGCGCGTTGGTCACCGACTCCTGCACGATCCGGTAGACGGCCGCGTCCACGGCCGGGGGCAGCGCGTCCAGTTCGCCGTCGAGCCCCAGGTCGACCCTGAGGCGACCACCCGGGGTGCGCACCAGGCGCTCCAGATCCGCGACTCCGGCAGGGGGCGCCAGCTCGGCGCCGACCCCGCGGTCGCGCAGCGCGGCGACCATGGCGCGCATTTCCTCCAGCGTGCGCGCTCCTTCCTCCTCGACCCCCTCCAGCGCCTCGACGGCGGCGGACGGGTCGGTGCCCGCGAGCACCCGGCCCGCCTGGGCGATGATCACCATGGCCGACACGTGGTGGGCCACCGTGTCGTGCAGTTCCCGGGCGAGCTGCTCGCGCTCGCGGGAGCGCACCTGCTCCAACTGCCGCTCGCGAGCGGTCCCCCGGAACCGCACGGCAGCCCCGAGCACGCCGGGCAGCAGCAGGAAGACGAAGCCCACCACCTTTTCGATGACCGGGGTCTCGTCCGCGACGACACACAGCGCGCCGGCCGCGACGATCACCGCGCCGCCCAGCACGATCTCGCGTCCCGATCCCCACCGGGGCAGCGCGTACACCAGCACGAGCACGACCGCGCCGGTGTACAGGCCGACGGACTCGCGCGGTGCGGCGACGAGCGAGGCCACCGGAAGCACGATCACCGAGCCGAACGCCAGCGTCACCATCGCCAGCGGGCGGGTCCGGCGCCACAGGGGCAGCAGGCACAGCCATACGGTGAACACCACCGCCACCGGCCGCCACACGACGTTCTCGCGCAGGGTGGCCTCCAGCGCCACACCGGCAAGGCCCGCGGCGAGCAGCGCCCAGTCCCGCCGCACCCGGGCGGGCGCGTCGGGCGGCCGGGGTTCGGTCCACAGCGTTCGCAGGTCGTCTCGGAGCACGGTTCTCAGCCTAGGGACCGCGGCGCGCCGCGCATCGGCCGAAAGGACGGGGATTCACTCCGACTTGGGGCCGACGGATCCGCGACCCGCAGGCCGATGCCGCGGAGCGCCGTGGCGACGAGCCTCGGGATCGGTGGCCGTACACGAACGGCCGACGAGGTGGTTGGAGGACCCGATGCTCTCGAAAGCCCTGTTGCGCCTGGGCGCAGGCGCCGCCCGCCATCCCTGGCGGGTGATCGCGGCATGGCTGATCGCCGGCACGCTTACCGTCCTCGCCGCCGTCGCCTTCGGCGGGCGGACCGCGGACTCGATGACCGCTCCGGGACTGGACTCCCAGCGGGCCGCGGAACTGATCGAGCGGGCAGGCACCGGCCAGGAGGGGATGACCGCCCAAGTGGTCGTCACCCCCCTCGACGACGGTGCGACGTTCTTCGACGACGAGGGCGCGCGCACCGCTCTCACGCGGCTGCGGGTTGAGGTGAGCCGGCTGCCGCACGTGCTCGGCACGAGCGACCCGGCAGGGGCGCTCGACGCGGGCGGGGACACCGCCGTGCGCGGTGGCCTCGTTTCGGCCGACGGGCGGATCGCGGTCGTCCGGGTGCAGTACCCCGACCAGAGCCGACTGTCGGCCGAGGACCTCGACGCCCTCGTCGGTCTCGGCGACCGGCTGCGCGCCGAACTGCCCCTGCGCATCGAGATGGGCGGGAGCCTCTTCTACGCCTTCTCCGACCCAGACGGCGGCGCGAGCGAGTTGATCGGCCTCCTCGCCGCGGCCGCGATCCTGTTCCTGGCGTTCGGTTCGCTCGTCGCGGCCGCGCTGCCGATCGGCATGGCGGTCTTCGGACTGACCATCGGGGTCGCCACGATGACGGTACTGGCGGGGGTGACGGACGTCCCCACCTTCGCGCCGGTTCTGGGCAGCATGGTCGGGCTCGGAGTGGGCATCGACTACGCGCTGTTCGTGCTCGCCAGGCATCGGGAGTACCTTGCGCGCGGGCTCGATCCGCACGAGGCGGCCGGACGAGCGGTGGCCACGGCGGGGAGGCCGGTGGTCTTCGCCGGCGGCACCGTCGTCGTGTCGATCCTCGGCATGGCGGTCGCGAACGTGCCGTTCATGACGGTCGGCGGGCTTGCCGTCTCGATCGTCGTCCTGACCATGGTGCTCGCGTCGGTGACGCTGCTGCCGGCCTTCCTCGGCGCGGCCGGCCCGCGTCTGGGGCGGGCCGGTCGGATCGGCCGGGCTCTGCAGACCAGGAAGCCGGGCCGACTCGCACGGCGGCGGGACCCGGCGGCAGGCGCCGCCCACGCCGCCGGGTGGCGTCGCTGGATCGGGCACGTCAGCCGGCACCCGGTGCCGTACGCGGTCGGCGCGGCGGGGCTGCTGCTGATGGCGACGCTGCCCGTGCTCGGCCTGCGCGTCGGCCTGCCCGACGACGGCTCACTTCCTCAGAGCCGGACCGAGCGCCGCGCGTACGACCTCGTCGCCGAGGGGTTCGGCCCGGGCATCAACGGTCCCCTCGTCATCGCCGCGGACCCCACCGGTGATCCGGGAGTGCTGGACCGACTCGTCGGGGCGGTCGCGGCGGATCCGGGCATCGCATCCGTCGCGCCGACGCACATCGATCGGGCCACCGGCATCGCGACCCTCGTGGTGTTCCCGACCACCAGCCCTCAGGACAAGGCCACGGCCGACACCATCGCCCGGCTGCGCACCGACGTGCTGCCCACGGCGATCGGGCACGGCCCGGCCAGGGCCCACGTCGGCGGCGCCGCCGCGAGCCTGTCCGATGTGGGCCAACGCACCAGCCAACGCCTGCCGGTGTTCGTCGCCGCCGTGCTGGCGATGTCGTTCCTGCTGCTGATGCTGGTCTTCCGCTCGGTACTCGTACCGCTCAAGGCGGTACTGCTGAATCTGCTGAGCATCGGCGCGGCCTACGGCATCATGGTCGCGGTCTTCCAATGGGGCTGGGGAGGCGCACTCATCGGGCTGGAAGCGACGGTTCCGATCGTGTCGTTCATCCCGATGTTCCTCTTCGCCATCCTGTTCGGCCTGTCGATGGACTACGAGGTGTTCCTCCTCTCCCGCGTACGCGAGGAGTACCTGCGCACCGGCGACAACGGCACGGCGATCGTCGAGGGCGTCTCGGGCACCGCCCGGATCATCACCTCGGCCGCGCTCATCATGGTGGCGGTCTTCCTGTCCTTCGCCGTCGCCGACGACCCCTCCGCCAAGATGTTCGGGCTCGGCCTGGCCACCGCGATCTTCATCGACGCCACGGTCGTACGCATGGTGCTGGTACCGGCGACCATGACACTCCTCGGCCGGGCCAACTGGTGGCTGCCGAAGTGGCTGGACCGGATGCTTCCCCGCGGACCGGTCGGCACCGACGACCCCGACGCGGAATCCACGGGTGAGGCCCCGCGTCCACGGCTGGTTGACCGTTGACTCAACTCCCGCCCGCCCTTGGCGTCCGGCACCTCAGCGCGTCGCCTAGGGGCATATCGAGTCGTGATAGGCCGAGCTGAGCGGAGCGTCGCCGTGTCCTCTCGCCATAGCGTCCGCCGGTTGGCCCCAGTCAGGGTTCATGCGGGTGATGTCCTCATGGCGAATGCGACCCGGTGGGCCGAAGATCGTTGGTGGCAGCATGAAGATCAAGCGCGTACTCGTAGCCTTGGCGCTCGCCAGTGGTGCACTTGCCCTCTGCGGACCCGCCAACGCAGACACACACGTCCACGACGGTTCCGGCAGCGTCGGAGTAGCGGTGGATCAGTACCAGAACCGCTACTCCGACTATGAACACACGCTTGACGACGTGAACTTCTAGTCGCGGTGCCGTCCTCCGGTGCTGCTCGGCTCTACCGGAGGCAAGGCCCTGAGATGTCCCCACTGGTCCGGTGGGGACATCTTTCCGTTGCGCACCAGGTCAGCGTGGATCGCGTCACCTGAGAGTCGGTTCAACTTACGCAGGCACCTGCTGCACCGGCCCGCAGAAAGTCCCGCCGCACCGATCGGGACACGACTGGCGTCGCGGGGCCGGACATCGGACGGTGGCTCCAGCGGCAGCGCCGCGGTTGGAGCGAACTCTCCGAGGAGCAGGAGCGTCGGCTGACGGCACTGGGTGTGGAACCTGCCGAGCGGTCTGCGCCGGTGTCGGTGGCCAAGGGGGCCGGGGGGCATCGGCCTTCCAGCGGGGTCTGGCCGCGCATGCCCATTATCGGATGGGCGGATGGGCCGTTTGGTTGTGCATGCCGTGACATCGCAGCCGACTGGTCGTTGAGCCGGGTGGTCAGCGAAGTGACACAGCCAGGGCCCCGAGACGAGCGTCTCGGGGCCTGGTGCTGTTCACGGATGGCTGCGGCAGTTCGACGCCGAAGAACTCGATCACGGATGTGACGAGTCTGAGCGCGTACTCGCTCGCGTCCCGGCGCAGCCGCACGTACCTCAGCGGGTGCCGGTAGACGCCCGTGCGGTCGATCGTGGTGTCGGCACCAATCTCCGCGCCGAGGCCGGGACGGGCGAGCACGGCGTCGAGAACCGCCCGAGGGCAACGCCTGCGGTGAGTGCTCTGTCGCCGGCCGGCCGCAGTCGGGCCCGTCCGGCGATCAGGTGTGCGACGGGGATTCCCCGACCGCGAGGCTTCCGGGGACCGCCTGAGTCAGCCTGCGGCGCGATGGAACCTCGATCCCGCAATTCCGCCGTACCGATCGCTCTCGTAGGGCGCCGCGCTGGCAGACGTCCCGTCGATCCTGCCCTGTGGCGCCGTCCAGGACGATCGGTTCGTCGAACACAGTGATCCAGCGATCTGAAGAGGGGGACGTGCCGGCAGAACACCAGGGCGAGACGCCGTGGCAGAGCATCGCCGCGGTGATCAAGACCGCAGGGGTGTGCGTCGGCCGCAGCCCGGCTCGTCGGATGCTCTCAGGCCCGTCTTCGGTGACGGCGCGCGCCTTGGCTACTTGGGGACCTGGTTGGTCGTGACTGGCGGCTGACGTCTTGCGAGGAGAGCACCGGCGGCCGGTGCCGGCCAACTCCCCCCTTGATCGGCGCAACCGGGAATGACTAGGTTTACCGCCGACAACGGGACGAACAAGCAGGTGGGGCGTATGACCGCATTGGACGAGCTGGTGCAGTTGTTCGGCCCGCCGCCAGCCCGAGAGCTGTCCTCCGACGACTGGACCGAGGTCGAGGACTACGTCGGTTCGGCGCTGCCCGGCGAGTTCAAGAAGTTTCTTGACGCCTATGGCACCGGGGTGATCTGCGAGGAGTTGGTGGTCTTCCACCCCCGAGGGTCCAGTCCACTGCTCGAGCGAATGCAGCGGATCAGCGAGTCGTTCGGGCAGTCGTGGCGACGCGACCCGGACGCGTACCCCTTCCGGTTCCACCCTGAGCCGGGCGGGCTCATCTCCTGGGGATACGACCACTCCGGCGATGAGCACTTCTTCTGGCCGTGCGACCCGGACCCGGACCGCTGGAAGGTGGTCACCAACATCAACGGGACGGACCCCCAGGTCTTCGACGGCTCGTTCACCCAATTCGTGCTCTTCTTCGTCCAGCAACTGCGCGATGTGGAACCGCACCATGGAATCAACCCGGCTGCCTTGGAGTTCCTTGAGCCGGAAGACCTGAACGAGCTGGCAGAACGCGGAGAGATCGGTCCTGTCAAGCCATGCTTCGAACCGTTCTGATCCGGCTTGCGGCATCGGCATCTGACGCTCGGAACCGAGTGTCGAGACATGTCAGCGTTCGCTCCGCAGCATCGGCGTCGGTAGATCGACTACCGCGCTCGCGGCCGTTCTGGCCATCTGGCGCAGCATGTCTTCGGCGCCACCCAGGCTGATCCTGAGCCCTTCGACTTCTCCGAGCCGGCCTTCGCGCTCGGCCTCGGCGATGCGGACGACGAGGTTGTCGCGGAGGAAGTCCTCCCACTCGGTGGGGGTCGGGGTGCGGTATCCCTGGGCCGGGCGCAGGATGCGGCGGCGGGCGATCAAGGCCCGGTGGGCCTCGATGGTCTCGGTCGGGTAGACGGCGTTGTAGCCCATGGTGGTGTTGATGTTGGCATGTGGCCTTCCTCACGAGAACCGGTTCTCGTGAACAAGGCCACGGCGTGGCTTCTTCGCAGCCGCCTTCTTGCCGGGGAGCTCATGCACGGTGTCATGGGCCTCCGCGACCGCGCCCTGGTCCTCATGCGCGTCGCCATTGCCGGCCGCGAACACGAACAGACCGCCACCCAGGTACGCGACTACGCCGACGCCCCCGCGGCATCCAGGCCGCCCCGCACCGTCCCGGTTCTGTACACCACCAGGCCCTCCACCTGCCCGGTCCGGGCCTGGAACCGCCTGGAAGCGAGCCGCCGGACTCGACGCCGACCCGGACTCCCCCGCCTGGCGCCGCCTCCACTCCCTCTGGCACACCCTCAGCCGTCGGCAGCGTCATCATCCGCTTCGGCCGCCCGCGCCTGACTCGACATCTGCTTCATCGCCAAGCAGGGCGGCTGGGCCCGCCTCCAATGTGCTCGTTGGCTGCCTCGAAGTCGTGGACCAGTGGGAGGACTCAGGCTTCGGTCAGCCAGCCTTCTTCAAGACCGCCCAGAACAAACCCGTTCTCGAAGCGAACCCTGTATCTGATCTGAGCGCCGACTCCGGCGTCGAGCCCTCCGTGCCGGATGATCTGCTGACGGAGGTTGTCGATCACACCGGCTGTGAAGCCATCGAACTGTACGCCGCGGATTTGGCGTTCGAATTCCGCGAGCCCCTCCTGGGCCAAGCCGCCGGCTTCCTTTGCCGAGCCCGTGACGATGCCCTTCAAGCCCTCGGCCAGGCACAGCGGACCGGGGAAGCCGATCCTGCCCGCCGTGTCGTTTGCGGTGACCTGCACATCCCTGGTCAACTTCACCTTCGCGCCGGTCTCGTACGGCATGGGAGTGCCCCCTGTTTCGATCTTGGCCATGACCATGGCAAGCGTAGTCGGGACACCACGGGAGAAGTGGGTGTCCGGCAAGATCGGGAGCCCCACCGCTAGCCAGGCGGGGCCCTTCGTATCGGCCTCGGACTCAGGTTCAGCCGGGATCCTCGGCACCGGCTTCCGGTCAGCCGTTGTGCATCAGCGCCAACCGCCCCTGACCGGCGAAGCCGGCCGCGCCGCAGGCGGTCACGACGGGTGTGTTCCCGCCGGAAGGGCGGGCGAGTGACGGAGCGGAAGGTTGGTGTTGGGTCATGGCGTACGACGAAATGCTGGCGGAGCGGGTCCGGGAACAGATGGAGCCGGAAGGGGTGGTCGCAAAGAAGATGTTCGGCGGGATCACCTTCCTGTTCCAGGGCAACGTGCTCGCCAACGTCTACGAGGAAGGCCTGATGGTGCGCGTCGGTCCGGACGGAATGGACGAAGCCCTCGCCCGCCCCGGCACCAGACAGCTGGTGTGCCGCGGCAGAGCACAAAAGGGCTGGGTCGTGCCGGCGGAGGAAGCCCTCGACGACGACGTCCTGGACCAGTGGCTGACCTGGACCCTGGACGTCACCGCCCAGCTCCCGCCCAAGTGACCCTGGCCGCGGTCCGCCCTGGGCGCCGTACACCATGCCGTTTTCCCTCACCGGGCCGCGGCGCCATTCTCCTCATCCCCTGTCCCCTCTACGGTCCCGCAGCCGGCCCGCGGCCTGCCCCTTGCCGTACGACACCCGCTCACCGCACACACGGCCTCGCCTTGGATGGGGCTACGGGCGGCCGGCCCTGGCCTCGGCCGGCACATGGCACGCGTGGAAGTCGTCGACGGTGAGGTTGTGCGTGGTGACGGCGAAGCGGTGGTTGCGGGTTGCCTGCACGGTGACGGTGCTGCCGTTGGGCCGGCGGAGCCGATCGCCCGGGGCGAAGTCGCCGGCGTCGAGCCACCGGTGGCGGGTCTCGCTCCTGCCTCGGCACGCTGGTGTCTGCCGGGGCTACAGGCTGGAAGCGTCCTCCGCGTTGCTCGTCCACGCGGTCACGGAGTCCTTGGGGGCGAGACGTACAGACCCTCAGTCGGGCACGTTGGTGTCGGCGGCGTTGGTCACGGGCGTCGCGGGGCAGTTCGCAGGCCCGGTGCACTGCTGTGTGCCAACGCGCGACCAGGCACGCGCCGTTGTGACGGTCTCGCTGGTTCCCTAGCGTGCTGGACCCAGGTCTGGGGGAAGCACGGAGCGCCGTCGGACCGTCGTACTCACGGCGACTCAGGGGGAGCACATGACAGCACCGGACTCGACCGCGCACGACACGCCGGAACAGCAGGGGTCGCGGACTCGGCCCAGGGGGCGCATCTTTCAGGCCTCGACCATGACGGCCATGCTGGAAGGTGTCTACGAAGGCACGACCACCATCGCCGAACTCCGTCGCCATGGAGACTTCGGCATCGGAACCTTTGACCGGCTCGATGGCGAAATGATCGTCCTCGACGGCCGGTGCTACCGGCTCCGCGCCGACGGGACCGCCGGTGAAGCCGACCTGGCCACGCGAACGCCCCTCGCAGCGGTCACTTACTTCCACGGCGAGTACGACTGGCGAATCACCGAACCGGTGGACGCCGCAGGGCTACGCACGGTGATCGACAACTGGCTCCCGAGCCCCAACCTGTTCTACGCGGTCCGCGTAGACGGACAGTTCGACCACATGGTCACCCGGATGCTCCCCGAGCAGCACCGCCCCTACCCCCGGCTGATCGACGCGGTGGCGGGCCAGATCATTTCCACCCACACCGACCTCCAGGGGACGATCGTCGGTTTCCGCAGCCCCACGCACATGCTCGGGGTGGCCGCTGCCGGATATCACCTTCACTTCCTCTCCGGCTGCCGCACACGCGGCGGGCACGCCTACGACTTCGTACTGCGCTCCGGGCGGGTGCGCATCGACGTGGAGTACGAGCTGCTCCTGCGCATGCCGCGTACACAGGACTTCCGCAGCGCTTGCCTCGGCCGGGGCGACATCGCAGGTGAGATCGCGGCGGTGCTCCAGGGCAGCCCGAGGCCGTGAACGGTCGCAGGCGGCAGGTCCAGTGCGTCGAGGACGGTCGGCATGATGTTGAAGTCGGCCGTTTCGTCGGTGTCGGCCGCCTTCGCCGCGCGGGCCTGTTCCAGCCACTCGTGGAACTGCCCGTAGTCGATCTCTTGCCACCGTTCGCTCCACGGTCCAGCGGTAGCGGCCGAGCCGCTGGGAGGACTCGATGCCTCTGCGGGCGATGCGCGGGACGATGTTCCGGGCGCGGAGCCATCGGCGCAGGTCACGTCGTAGGCCGGCCCCGCTCGGTGGAGTGACGGTGCGCGGTCGGGCCTGACGGGCCGGAACCCGGAGGCAGTTGGCGCCATGTGCAACCGGTCGCGGCCACGCACACGATGGCCGCCAGAACCTGCCGGGCCCCATACCGACGCCGGCCACCACGCTGCGGGCGCACCGAGCCGGCCGGGACCACCCGCCGGCACAACTCCCACAACCCGTCAGGCACCAGACGCTCCACCATCGCCATCACGGTCGGCAGCTTGGTGAGCCGGTTGAGACGATCTGTTAGATGGCGTGGTTGACGGGCCGCTTGTAATACCGCCACGGGAACCATCCCGCACCGACGGGGATCCAACCTTCCGATTCCATCCGCCGGTGTCGTGTGACAGAGGGAAGCGTGACCCGGCAGTGCTCCCAGGGGTGGCCGGACGCCTCCACCTCGTGGAAGAAGGGGCCGTAGCCGACCATGTGCCACCCGTCGCGACCGGCCTCCTCGAGGGCGGCCATCTCGTTGAACGCGGTCAGTCCTCCGAGGGTGCGGCGCTTCGGGGCGTTCGGCCCCTCGGCCGGCGGTGCCGACGACCCCGCGCCCGCGGCCTTGCCCGCGAAGCGCTGCTGAGCGGCCTGGCGGCTCACCCCGAGGACACGACCCACCGTGTCCCAGCTGTGGCCGGCGGCCCTGGCACCCTGGACCGCTTCGCGCAGCAGCCGGCTCGCCTCCTCGGCGCCGACGCGCGAGGCGTCCAGCAGGCGCAGGTACCCGTGGGCGTCGTGTTCGAGCGATTCGGCGAGCCCCTCGGGGGCGCCGAGGACGGCCGCGGCGATCCCCTCTCGGATCCGGTCCATCTCCGTCGGGTGGAGCAGTGGTTCGTTGTTCATCGGCGCAGTCCGGCAAGGGGTTCGAGGGCGTCGAGGATTTCCTCGTCACGGCGTGCCTGCTCGGCGGAGTCGCGGGCGGCCGTTCGGGCGGCCAGGGCGGAGGTGCAGGCGATGAGTGCGAGGCCCACGCCGATCAGGGCGACGGTGGCGAAGTTGCCGAACCGGTCGCCGAACATCACCGTCACAGCCGGCAGGCTCACGGCGAGCGGTAGCACGGCGGCCATGGATGTGGTGGCGGGGAAGACGTCGCGGTGCTCGGTCTTCGACTTCAAGATCAACATGCGTCAAGGAAACATTGACACGCCGGACTTGTCAAGAACTCCTTGACGCGGGGTGCCCGCTGTTGTCAGCGCTGCGGGTCGTACTCGCGTTGTTTCGCTGGGCGAAGGGGCCGTTGGATCCGGTCGCCGCGCCGCCCGCAGCGCGTATCGCGGACCCATCCGCGCGCATCCCTGGATACGGCTTCGGTTTCACTACCGTGGGTACATGGCGCCCACTCAGGAGCACACCCCGAGACGTCGGATTCCGGGCTGGGCCCCCTGGTTCTGCTGGGGCGGTCTGATCATCGGCCTCGTCTTGGTGCTGGTGTACGTGTTGGCCCCGCCCATGGACAAGCCCGGCGCGAGGGCGGAGGTGCGGCTGCAGTTCGCCGCGGGCGGGAACCTCCCGACCCGCCGGACGGTGCTGGACATCATCGACGGCAACGGCAGCGACGCAATCGAGCTCTTCAAGGACGGGCTCCTCCTCGACTGGCTGATGTTCATCCCGGGGTACACATTGGCGCTGGCCGCCGTGTTCGGCTTCGCGACCCTCTTCCTCTACCGGAGGTCCTCGCGTCTGTGGGCCCGCCGCGCGCTGGCCCTCACCGCCGTACCGCTGGTGGTGGACTGCGCGGAGAACCTCTTTCTGCGCCTGGGCCTGGACCGGCTCGACAGCGGCCCGGAATGGGCCTTCACCTGGGCCGCCTACTGCGCCCAGGTGAAGTGGACGGTCGTCGTTCCGCTGATCGCCGCGGCCCTGTGGATGGGCGCCATCCTGGCCTTCCGCTGGATCCTGCGCCCCGGGGCCGAGGTGCACGGACCGCGGCCTCCGCATCCGCGCGCCGTCGTACGCAGCGCCCACAGGCTGGCCGACGGTTCCGAAAGCTGGTCGGACGACCCCGACGTGATCGCCCCGCCCGCGGCACCGGAAGCCACCACACCCTTGGCGGACTGGACGGCCCCGTACACGCCGCCCGCACCGAACCGCGAAGAGCAGCCCGTACCCAAGGACACCGCGAAGGCCCGCTGGCACACCAGGGCGCTCCAACTGCCCGGCCGGGAGCCGGCCGAGGTCGGCATCTGCGCATCCGGCGGCGGGATCCGCTCCGCCTCGGTCGTCCTCGGCGCCCTCCAGGCACTCCGGGACGCGGGTGTGGTCCGCACGGCACGCTATCTGGTGTCCGTATCGGGTGGCGGCTTCACGGCGGGCGCTTTCCAGCTGGCACTCACCCCGGAACAGCCCAAGGACAGGAACGGGAAGCCCTTCGTGCGGGCCGATCTCGCCACGCCCGAGGACGTGTTCGCGCCCGGCAGCCCCGAAGAGGACCACATCCGGCGGCACGCGAAGTACCTCGCGGACAGTCCCAGGGAGAAGCTGCTGGCTGCGGGGACGGTGCTGCGCGGCATGGTCGTGTCCCTCGGCATGCTGGCGCTGATGTTCACCGTGGCGGGCATGTACCTGCACGCCTTCTACTCGTACCTCCCGCTGACCGACCTCGACAGCCTCCGGCGCCCCGGTGACCAGGTCCCGCACCTGAACCTGTACGCGCACGTCCGGAACCCGGTTCTCGCCCTCCTCGCGCTCGCCGGTGTGGTGACCCTGGTCGCCTCGCTCGTCAGGGCCTTCAGTGGGCAATCCCGCCCGGCCTGGGTGCGGAGCGTCATCAAGGCGATCGTGGCACTGGCTCTGGCGGTCGCCGCGTACACCGTGATCATTCCTGCCGTGATCTGGTTCTTCGTATGGCTGTCCGAGACCCAGACGCTCCTCCCCAAGGGCGGCCGGGGCGTGTCCCTTCTCGCTGCGCTCACGGCCGCGGCGACATGGCTCGGTGCCCTGTACACCGCGGCCCACAAGTCGGTGAAGAAGCTCAAGCCGGACGGCGACGCGGCGGGCATGTTCTCCAAGAGCAACAAGTCGATCACCGTGCAGAGCAGTACCGGCTGGGTGAAGGCCATCGTCTGCTGGCTGGTGCTGCTCCTGCTCGGCTTCTTCGGTCTCGCTCTCC
Organism: Streptomyces sp. NPDC096339; assembly: GCF_044762985.1. Lineage (NCBI taxonomy): Bacteria > Bacillati > Actinomycetota > Actinomycetes > Kitasatosporales > Streptomycetaceae > Streptomyces > Streptomyces sp. NPDC096339. The sequence goes on from NZ_JBIWFI010000009.1 coordinate 139,923, forward strand.
TCTCCTGGGTCGCCGTGTACGCGGGCGAGTGGGACTGGCGGTGGAAGGTGGGCCTGCCGGTCGCCCTGCTCGTCCTGCCGTTCCTCATCGACCAGACCACCTTCAGCCTGCACCCCTTCTACCGGCAGAGACTGGCCGGCGCTTTCGCCGTGCGACGCGCGGTGCTGAACGACGGCTCGGTCGGGGGCCTCCCGTACGACTACAACGCCGAGCCGACCCATCTCAGCACCCATGCCCGGAAGGTGGACCGCTTCCCCCAGGTGATCTTCGCCGCCTCCGCCGCCGTCTCGCTGCGCAACCGCACCGCGCCCGGCCGCCCCGCGGTCCCCTTCACCTTCGCCTCCGACTATGTGGGCGGTCCCGACACCGGCTGGGTGCGAACCTCCACGATGGAGGCGACGGCCCGGCCGCTGATCAGGCGCGACATCACGGTGCAGTCCGCCGTCGCAGTGTCCGGCGCAGCCTTCGCCTCCGCGATGGGCACGCAGACGATGTTCTTCGAGCGGCTGCTCGCGCTGTCCAACCTGCGTCTGGGCACGTGGGTGCCGAACCCCGCCTATCTCGCCGAGCTGGCGACGTACGGTCCCGACTGGACGATGCCCCGGCTGCCCAGGATGCGGCGGCTCCGCTACCAGTTGCAGGAACTCGTGGGCCGGTACTCGGACACCAGCCCCATGGTTCTGTGCACCGACGGCGGGCACTTCGACAATCTCGGGCTGGTCGAGATGCTCCGGCTCCGCTGCCGGACGATCTACGTCATCGACTCCAGTGGGGACACGCCGCCGTTGGCCACCACCCTCGCCCAAGCCGTGACCCTCGCCTACGAGGACCTCGGGGTGGTCATCGAATTCCCGAAGGACGAGGTACTCAAGCTGGTGCCGGGCAGCGCCGAGCCGCTGAGGCCGACCGAGGCGATGGCGGCCCTCAACGCCCGGTTCTCCGCGAGCTGTGTGGTGACGGGCACGATCAGGTACCCCGAGCCGGTCCTCTTCGCCCCCGGCACTCCCCCCTCAGACGAAGGCACGATCGTCTTCGCCAAGGCGAACCTGACCCCGGACATGTCCTACGAGCTGCTGAGTTACGCCCTCAAGGAGAAGGCCTTCCCACGGCAGGCCACCTTCGACCAGTGGTTCGACCATGCCCAGTTCGACGCCTACCGGGCACTCGGCCACTACCTCGGCACGGCGGCCGGGAAGGCCGGGACGAGCGGGCAGGCCGGGACGAGCGAAGCCGACTAGCCGGGGCTCTCCGCGCGGCCAGTGTGGCAAGGGCACGCGACGGTGGTCGAGGCCGGGCCTGCGGCCGTACGGGGGACGGTCCCGGCCCGGATGCGAGAGCCGGGGCGCCGGCTTCCTTCGCCCGTCTGCCCCGCTGCGCACGACAGCGTCCGGGACGGTGGGGCACCGTCGTACGGAGTGGACGGAAACCCCCTTCGCGAAGAGGCGCGCATGGATGAGGCCGAGCGGTACGAGCGCTACGTCGGCGGCAGCCCGGAGGCCGAACGCCTGGTCTTCGAGCGACTCGCAGGTGACCTCCTGCGGGTGCAGCTCAAGGTGAAGAAACGCAGCGGCTCCCCCACTCTCGAACGGACCTTCCACGCCAAGGCGGTCCTCGGAGTGGAGAACGCCCGTCTGAAGTTCCACGACGACCTCCCCGAAACGCTGCGGACGGGATTCGCCAAGCCCGGAGCCGAGTATCCGGTCACGGTCCGGCTGTCCAATGCGAGCGGTGTCCGGCAGCCCGACTTCGCGCCCGATCTGCGCGGGGCGGCGCTGCGGGTCGCGGTGGGCCCCGAGGAGACCCACGATCTGTTGATGACGAGCTTCCCGGTCTCCCATGCCCGCAATGCCGGGGAGTTCGTCGCTTTCGCGCAGGCCATGGCGGGAGCCGACTCACGGCTCCGCAAAGGCTTCGCCCTGTTCGTCAAGCTGCCCCTGGCGGTCGGGTGGCCCACGGCTGCCCGCATGCGGCGCAATGTTGTCGCGGGAACCGCCCACACGGTGTCCAGCCTGGCGCTGGAGACGTACTGGAGCCGCGGCGCGATTCTGTGGGGCGACCGCGGACCGGTGCGCTATCAGCTGCGACCCGCCGCGGACGCCTCACCGGCCCCGGACCTGCCCCGCACCGATCCCGATCACCTGCGGCGTGAGCTAGCGCGGCGGCTGCGTGACACGGACGTCGTCTTCGAGCTCTGCCTCCAGCGCTACGTGGACGCCCGCCGCACCTCCATCGAGGACGGCGCGGCCGAGTGGACGGAGGAGGACGCCCCCATCCTGCCGGTGGCCACGCTGACCATCCCGCGCCAGGACGTCCACACCGCCGGAGCACGCGCCTGCGCGTCGCGGGTCGAGCTGCTGGCGTTCAACCCGTGGCACACCACGGAAGGCTTCCGCCCCCTGGGCAACCTCAACCGTGCCCGCAAGCTCGCTTACGAGGCCGGCAGCGCCCACCGCCTGGGCCACCGCTTCGTGACCGTCGAGCCACGGCGCAACACGCTGCTCGGGGCGCCGCTCCGCGCCGCCTTCCGCACAGTGAACCGCTTCGTCCCATGGCACCGGCTGCCGACCCCGCTCGGCCTGCTCAACCTCATGGCCTTCCGGCAGACCCTGCGCCGGCACAACCTCATCGACACCGAAGTCCACCAGGCCCCGCCCCAGGCCCAGCCGGTCGAGGCCCCGCCCGACGAGGAGCTGCTGGTCAGGCGCAGCTACGACGGCACCTACAACGATCTGTCGGCGCCGCAGATGGGTGCTGTCGGCGCAACCTTCGGCCGCACCATGCCGCCCGTCTACCGCCCGGACCAGTTCGACACTCCGCATCCGGTGACCGTCAGCAGGGAACTGCTCCGGCGTGACGCGTTCATCCCCGCGACGTCGCTGAACATCATCGCCGCCGCGTGGATCCAGTTCCAGGTTCACGACTGGGTCAAGCACAAGAGGCTTCCAGTCGCCACCAAGAGCGTCGAAGTGCCGCTGCCACCCGGTGAGACCTGGCAGAACACACCAGGCGGACCACGCGAGAAGGTGATGCGCTTCGGCGAGGACGAGGCGCTGCGGCCGCACGGCGGCGACGGCTCTCCGATCCTGTTCGCCGGCGACGTCTCCCACTGGTGGGACGGTTCGGAGGTCTACGGCGGTGACCAGTCCCTCGCGAAGTCGCTTCGCGAGCCCGGCGGCGGCGCGGGGCTCCGGCTGGAGGAGGGCCACCTCCCGAACGGCTCGGAGGGCGTCCCGCTCACCGGATTCACCGACAACTGGTGGCTCGGCCTCAGCGCCATGCACACCCTGTTCGCCCGCGAGCACAACGCCGTGTGCGAAGCCCTGCGGCGCGAGTATCCGCGCATGGACGAGGACCGGATCTATCACACGGCGCGGCTGATCGTGTCCGCCCTGATCGCGAAGATCCACACAGTCGAGTGGACTCCGGCGATCCTCGCCACCAAGACGCTCGACATCGGGATGAAGACCAACTGGCAGGGACCGCCGAAGAACTGGCTCGACCAGCTGGGCGTCTGGCTGCTGGAGGCGAACGGGCAGAAGGGCATCCCCAAGACCCTGCCCGACCACCACGGTGCCCCGTACTCCCTCACGGAGGAGTTCGTCACCGTGTACCGGATGCACCCCCTGATCCCCGACGACTACGAACTCGTCGACCACCGGTTCGGCCGCCGGCTGGACACCCTGGGTTTCACCGACCTCCAGGGCGCCGCCGCGGAGCCGCTCATCCGGAAGACCGGCCTGGTGAACACCCTGTACTCACTGGGCATCGCCCACCCCGGGGCGATCACCCTGCACAACTTCCCGCGCGCACTTCAGGCGTTCGAGCGGGACGGGGAGGTGATCGACCTCTCCGTGGTCGACCTGGTGCGCACCCGGCGCCGCGGCGTCCCGCGCTACAACGACTTCCGCGCCGGCCTTCACAAGCCGCGGATCCGGCGGTTCGAGGACCTCTCCTCCGATCCGCAGACCGTCGCCCGGCTCCGGGACGTGTACCGCTCGGTGGACGACATCGACACCGTGGTGGGGCTCTTCGCCGAGAATCCGCCCACGGGCTTCGGCTTCAGCGACACCGCCTTCCGGGTCTTCATCCTGATGGCCAGCAGACGGCTGCAGAGCGACCGGTTCCTCACGGTCGACTTCCGGCCCGAGATCTACACGCCCCTCGGCATGGACTGGATCGAACGGGGCGGCATGACGAGCGTCATCCTGCGGCACTGCCCCGAGCTGGCGGGCGTCCTGCCGCGCGGGGCCGGCGCGTTCGCTCCCTGGCGTCCGGTCCAGCCCGTCCGCAACAACCACAGCCCCGGCCACGGCTGAGCGAGAGGAGGCGCCATGTCCACACCCGACAGCGCAGGCCACCCGGGCCTGGAAGCCCTTCTCTCGCGTCCGCTGTGGGAGACGGTCTTCAAGCGGCGCACCCACCGTGTCAGCCGGGGCGCGTCCGTGCCGGCCGGGTCGATGAGCCACCGCTCCACCCACCGGCCGGAGCCGCTGGGCGAGCTGGAGGAGGCGGTGCTCATCGCCCTCACCGGCTCCTCGGGACTCACCATGCCCGACCGGCCCTTCGAGGACCCGCGTGATCACAAGCCCATCATGGCCAAGCCGAACCTGAACATGACGGGCCGGACGGCGGGTAGTCCCGACAACGCGCAGGCCACCCACTTCTTCATGATCAACGACAGTGGCACGTACTACCTGAGGAAGCTGCCTCCGTCGCGGGACCACACCTTCGACCCCGACACCCTGATCGAGCGCGCCCGCCAGTCGAAGGTCCGCGTACTGGACCACCGCTTGGACGTCGCCGAGGGGATGCGCGACTTCCCGGCGTACCTCGACTCCAACCGGTTCCTGTCCAACCTTCCGGGCACCACCCTGTTCCTGCCGGTGGTCGACCTCTCCCACCAGTACATCAACGCTCTGATGTACCTGCTCACCCAGCCCGAGGGAGCCCGTCCCACGGTCGTCGACGACCGCAACTTCTACCGCCCGGCCGGGGTACGGAAGTGGGTGAAGAACGGCTTCCTCAACCCCGACATCAAACTGCCGCTCGGTTCGATGGGACCGATGCGCACCCAGGTCGAAGCCGACCTGCTGCTGCAGAACATGATGCTGGTCGCGGACGCCATGGGACTGGGCGCCTGGATCCACGCGACGATCAGTCCCCAGATCATGCTGGGCGACCCGAAGTTCTCTCGCGCATACGGCCGCATGCTGGGCTTCGACTTCGTCACGCCGAAGTTCCGTCCCGCAGACATCCTGCGCTGGCAGGTGCCGCTGCCGAAGTACGCCGAGTTGCGCGCCCACCCAGTGGGGCTGCGGGCCAGCGGTGAACACCTCGTCAAGGGCGCCTGCCCACCCAACTACCCGTCGATGCACGACGCCGTCGACTCCGTCGTCCGATCCAAGTTCGCAGACAACGGCATCTACGCGGACAAGGACCTCTTCACCCGCATCTACAAGGACGACTACGCCCAGCGGTACCTCGCCGAGGCGAGTGAGTACGACAGGCAAGTGATCGAATGCGCGCGGGACATCTGCGTGTACATCCACGAGACCCACGGGCGGTTTCCGGCTCACACCGACGCCATCCATGTGCCCGGCATCTGGCTGCAGGCGCACCACGTGGAATCCGAATACTACGACCGGTTCTTCCAGGACGGCCTGACCGAAGCCCACCGTCGGCACGCCTCACGCTGGGACGGATGAGGGAGACCCGATGAGAGTCTACGAGGCCATCGTCAAGGGGCTGGAAGGCATCGGGGTGCGAACGGCCTTCGGCGGTGCCGGGGAGAACGCGGCCGGCCTGATGCTGGCGCTGAAGCACTCGCAGCAGATCCGGCCGGTCATCACGCGACACGAACAGGCCGCGTCCTTCATGGCCTGCGGCTATGCCATGTACACCAATCGGCTGGGCTTCTGCTTCGCGACGGCCGGTCCGGGCGCGTTCAATCTGTTCTCCGGGCTGGCCGTGGCCATGTCCGACTCCTATCCGGTCCTCGCCGTCTCGGGGTACGCGAGCATGAAGTGGCGCGGATGGGGCTCGCTCAACGAGACGTCGGGGCTGAACCGCACGCCCGACTCGCAGGCCATGTTCGCGGCCACGACCAAGAAGTCCTTCCTCCTCACCGACATCGCCGATACGTGCGACGTCCTGGAGGAAGCGGTCAACGTCGCGTTCGAGGGCAGGCCGGGACCCGTGCACATCCACGTGCCCGAGGACCTGACGCACCGCGGGGTCGAGGTGACGAACTTCCGGCCGCCGAGGCTCGACGTGAAGCCGGTCCTGCCGGACCCTGCCCGGGTCGCGGAGATCGCATCGGTGCTGGCGGACGCCCTCGCAGCGGGGAAGCGGATCGTGGCGCTCGTCGGCTTCGGTGCGGTACGGAGCGGCGCGGGGCCGGAGATCAAGCGGCTGATCGAGCGGTTCCAGATCCCCCTGCTCACCACCCTGGACGGCAAGGGCATCGTCTCCGAGGGGCACCCGCTCGCGGTCGGTGTCTTCGCCGACAGCGGCCACTCCAGTGCGTGGAAGGCCTTCCGCGAGGCCGACGTCGTGCTGTGCATCGGCAACTCCCTCAATCAGCACGCCACGTTCAACTACCGCGAGGACCTGTTCGAGAACAAGCTGCTCATCCATGTGAACATCTCCGAGGGCGAGTTCCGCAAGGCCTACCGGCCCGATCACACCCTGCTGTCGGACGCGCGGCCCGCGGTGGCCGCCCTGGTCGACGCGCTGGAGCGGATGGTCGGCGAAGTCCCTGCGGTCGAGGTCGACGGCCGGGACTACGAAGCCCGGAAGATCATTCACCTGGCGGGAAAGATCCATCCCGGAGAACTCGCTCAGTCGATCGGGCGCATGCTGCCACCACAGGGTGTTCTGCTCGCGGACGCGGGCGCCCATCTGGCGTGGCTCGGGTACTACGTGGAGCTTGAACAGGGGCAGAACTTCCGAAAGGCCGGCTCCTTCGGACCAATGGCCGGACACGTCAACGGAGCCATCGGTCTGAAGGTCGCCCACCCGGACCGGACCGTCGTCGTGGGTTGCGGTGACGGATGCTATTCGCTGTCCGGCTTCGAGCTGATGACCGCCGTGGAGCACGACATCCCCGTCATCTGGGTCATCTTCAACGACGGGGAATTCAAGCTGATCAAACTCTTCCAGCTGGCCACGTACGCCGAATCCGGCCTTGTCGAGTTCCGGAACCCGGACTTCGCCGCGTACGCCCGCGCATGTGGCGCCGACGGCTACCAGGTGGAGACGCTCGATGAATTCGAGGAGGCGTTCCGCGCCGCACTGGCCTCGGGCCGGCCCACGGTCATCGACGCCAAGATCACGCGATGGGCGGTGCCGCACTACAGCCCGTCGCCCGACGGCGTGATCGACGGTCTCGTCGAGACCCTCGAAGCACGCTTCCGAGACTGAACGCCCGTCGGTACGCACCAAGGCGCGGTGAGCGTGACCCATGTCCCGAGCACCCGAGCACCCGAGCACCCCACACGACGCCACCGACCGGCACGATCACGGCGACTGCGCCGAGGACGATTCCGGCCCGCGCCGCCCGCCCGCGAGTCGGGTCCGGCCGGCCGGCCGCGCATGTCGCGAAGGGGACCGCCCATCGCCACCGCGAGGGCGCCTGCGGACAGTGAGAACGTCCCCGTCCGAGGCCGGGGCCGGGCAGCCTCGCACCCCGGTCCGAGTCGGCGAAGGCGCGGGCCGCCTGGGCCGCACGGGTGGACCGGCTGTCGCGGTGTGCGCGTGCGCCGGCGGACGTCAGCGTCCGTGAAGTCTGATGGACCGCGGTCGGCCCTCCGCGTTCTCGTCCAACGTGCATCGGCTGCCCCGGAGGTCAACGGCAGGAAACGAGGAGCGCCATGACCGAACACGCGCGCATCGACGTCCATCAGCACGTGATCCCGCCAGACCGGAGCCGTGCGATCGCCGACCGCGCCGCTTCCCTCGGATGGCCGGTGCCCGCATGGGACCGGCAAGGTGCGATCGCGATGATGGACCGCCGCTCGATCGCCACCGGCATCCTCTCGTACGCCGCTCCGCTGGGGGCTCCTGACGACATCAAGGGGGCCCGTGCCGCGGCCCGGGACGTGAACGAGTTCACCGCGGAGTTGGTGAAGGACCGGCCCGACCGGTTCGGCAACTTCGCGGTGCTCCCCTTGCCGGACGTGGACGGAGCAATCGCCGAGGCCGTGCACGCCTTGGACGAGCTGGGTGCCGACGGGGTGATGACCCTGTCCAACGCCAACGGGCGCTACCTCGGAGACCCGGCGTTCGAGCCGCTGTGGGCCGAGCTGGACGCACGCGCCGCGGTGGTCCTCGTCCACCCCACCGCGCCGCCGGGTGCGATGGTCCCGGGCCTGCCCAGCCCGCTGGTGGACTTCCCGTACGACACCGCCCGCACCGCCCTGCACCTGGCCGTCGCCGGTGTCCCGGGCAGGTACCCGGGGCTGAAGATGATCCTGCCCCACGCGGGCGGCTTTCTTCCGTACGCCGCCCACCGCTTCGCGGCCGCCGCCCACCTGCGACCCGGCGCCGCTCCCGAGGACCTGCTCGCCGAGCTGCGCCGCTTCTACTTCGATACCGCGTTCTGCGCGGGCCCTGCGTCGCTGCCCTCGCTCCTCGCCTTCGCCGAGCCCGGACACGTCCTGTACGGCAGCGACTTCCCGATGGTGCCCGAGGAGTGGTGCGGCAGCTTCGACGACGGGCTGGACGGCTACCCGCGTTGGGAGGACGGGCAGCTCCACTCGATCAACCGGGGCAATGCCGAGTACCTCTTCCCCCGGCTCGCACGATCCTGATCCGGGCCAGGGCCTCTGCCGTCTGCCGAGGCACCGCCGTGTCCTCGACGGCCCGCGCTGCGCGGCGAGGCCCCGCGCCCGGCGCGGGAGTGCGCTGGAGCGGGGCCTCGGAGCGTACGAAAGGCTTTGGGACAGCCGTCAGTACTGCTCGATCCTGTTGGCGTTGATGTCGTCCAGCACTCCGATGATCCTGCTGTAGCGCTGCGCGGTGCCGGAGTTCACCGGGAGGAGCAGCGTGTCCTGTGCGTAGATCACGGCATCGCGGACGTTGTACAGGCCCAGTGACTGGGTGTTCCGCGAGAGGATGGCCGTTCCGGCGTTGATGCGCCGGGCGGCGAGGTTGAAGTAGACGGCGATCAGCTGCTTGCCCAGCACGCTCTTGGGTGCGGTGCTGTCGCCGAAGGCCGCGGTGACCTCGGCTGCGGACAAGGCCCCGCTCCGGTCGGTGTCGTACCGCTGGTCAGTGGCCTGTGCGCGGGCCAGCAACTCGGCGGTCCACAGCTCCGGGTGGTTCCTCCAGAAGCCCTGGGAGAGCGGGTCGCGGCTGGGCGGCGTCACGGTGATGGTGGTGGTGGCGGAGTCCGTGACGGGTGCGAAGGTGCACGCCCCGCCGGCGTTCTTGTAGCCGACGGAAACGGTGTCGGTGTACGTGGTACCGGCCAGGGCCAGGAGCGTCGGCCTCGCGGTGAAGACGATCTGCCGGTCGCCGGAGTGGGCCGGGAGGCTGCCGACGTTCCAAACCAGGGTCCGGGTGCCGTCGCTGTTGAGGGTCACGGAACTCGGCCTGGGCCCGGTGCCGAGATCGAGGGCCTGGCTGTAGTAGACACCCGCCGGCAGGGTGTCGGTGAGGGTGACGCCGGATGCGGCGCCGCTCCCCGTGTTCGCGTAGGTGAGGGTGTACGTGATGGCCTGGCCGGCGTTGACGGTGGCCGTGGCGGCCTTGTCCACGGTCAGGACCGGGGCGTGCACGGTGGTGGTCGCCCGTGCCGTGTTGTCGTCCGTGTACGGGTCGGGCACACCGTCGGTGTCGGTGCCGGTGACCGTGGCGCGGTTGGTGAGGACCGTGCCGTCGGCCGTGTTGCACGGTACGAGATAGGTGAAGGCCGGCGTGACCGTGGCGGTGGCGCCGTTGGCCAGGTCGGCGAGCGAGCGCTGCTGGGTGCTGCCGTCGGGCAGGGTGTCGTCCACGTGGATGCGGGTGGCGGTACCGGGGCCGAGGTCGGTCACGGTGGTCGTGTAGTGCACCGTGTCGCCGCCGGTGGCATCGGCTTCGTCGGCGGACTTGGCGATCTTCAGGTCGGCCTTCTGGGACATCGCGAGGACGGTTTCCTCGGTCAGCTCCGGCGGCAGGTTCGGACGCGCCCCGTCGGCGAAGAAGGCCGCGTTGAGGCGGGGGTTGTACTGGATGTGAGCCCAGTCGTCGAAACCGTCGTGGGTCTGGCCGGCGCTGGTCGCGCTGCATCCGTACTTGTCCATGGGACCGATGGACTGGATGTAGTTGATGTCGGCAGCGGCGTTGGTCTCCGTGCCGGTGTTGGCCTCGTTCCAGTCGACGGAACCGTTCGTGGCCAGGGCGACGCGGAGCTTTCCGCCGACCCCGTAGACGGTGTTGCGGGCGGGTGCGGGCGTCCCGTACACACCGTTGTTCTCGTTGAGGCTCGCCTCGTTCAGGACCGTACCGGGGGTCGTGCCGAGGGCCGTGCCCCTGGCCGTGCTGGAGTAGTCCAGGGCGCGTGCGGAGTCGTTGTCCTCGAACTGCAGGGTGTAGTTCATGACGCTGAGGTAATTGGGCTTGCAGTTGGTGTAGTCGTCACCGCCGTGTCCGAGGCTCAATGTGTGTCCGAGCTCGTGCATGAAGGTGGCGCCTTCGGCCTTCCTGCGTCCGCCGACGTTGTCGAGTGCCGTGGCGCCCCAGGAACCGACCGTCACGATGAAGTCGTTGCCGCCCTGGGGACCGACCTCGTTCCATTCCGAACTGCCCGAGGATCCGGGAGACTCGGTGTAGCTGTTGCCGAAGATCATGTAGCGGAAGACCGAGCGCTTGGCGCCCAGGATGTTCGCGCAGTTCGGGCTGGACCGGTCGGCCGCCGTGCCGAAGAACCCGTTGCAGGGGCCGGCCGGATTGCCGCTCTTGAGGTCGTTGAAGTCGTCCTGCATGCCGGGGCCCGGGGTCTGGAACCGGAGAGGGACCACGGTCGGGACGGCTTCGCCCTCCATCGCATGGAGGTTGACGCCCCGGAACTTGGTCTTCGTCACGTCCGACGGGTCGGGGTACGGGTCGACCGGCGCGGCTGCGAATGCCTTGACCACGTCGTCGAGGGCACCGGCCTGCGGCTTGTCCGCCGCCATGTAGTCCGCTTCGACGAAGAGGTCCTTGCGGTAGGGGACGGCCCCGTAGGGCTGGTCCCCCAGGGGCAGGTCCACGTTCCCGTCGTTGTCGAAGTCGTAGCCCCTGCCCGGAACCTCCCAGGTGTTCATGAGGCTGTCGCCGTCGCTGTCCACGCTGTTCGCCAGGTTCACGCACGATGGTGTGGTGATCGTGAAGTAGCCCCGGGCCGTATCCTTCCCCGTGCCCTCGCTCTCACCGGCCAGGGTGGGGACCCCGGCTCCCTGTTGACTGGTCAGACCGCCGCCGGTGAACGTGCAGTTCATCAGGTCGAATTCGAGGTCGAGGGAGTTGCTCGAACCGACCCACCGGATGGGGTCGTCGGCGCTCAGGTCGTCCTGGTCCCACAGCTCCATGTGGATGTCGACGGGGTTGTGACTGGTGTCCACGGTCGCCGCCCGGACCCAGTTGGTCCTGAAGTCGGCCCCGTGGGCGCAGCAGTAGTCGTCCTTCCCGTCGAACAGACCCTGATGGTCGATCTCGAATTTCGGGTAGTAGTCGTTCCCACACGCCTCGCCGTCTCCCTCGTCACAGGAGATTTCGACGACCCGGTAGAGGCTCACGGTGATTTGCTCGGTCGCGGCGTGGGCGGAAGTGGCGCCTACGGCGGCCGAGCCCACGAGCATCAGCAGAAGTGCGGCGAAGAGACGCGCGCACCGACCGACCCTTGACATTGGATGGTCCTCCTCAAGGCCTCACGGCCGGATCAATAGAGGAGCGGATGTTTGCTCGATGTTTGCACTAACCAGCGGATCCGGATCAGGCAACACGCTTGCCTGCCGCCACCGCTTTGCAAGTGCGCTCGACCGGGCGGCCACAGCCCGAGGATCATCGGATGGTCGACCGATGCGAAGGCGCGATCATCGCGACCGGCGACGACCGGCCACGCACCGGCCGCGCACCGGCCGCGCACCGGCCGCGCACCGGCGAGCGGGCGCGGCCGGTCCGCGTGCACTACGCGTGCCAGAGCGAGCTGCGCCGGTGGCGCGCGGGAGGTACGTCCACGCCGTCCGCGGCCTCGACGGCGAGTCCCTCTCCGGGGGAGTTCACCAGCCGTAGGAGCAGCCCGACTTGGGCACGCAGCCGCTGCCGCGCCCGGCGTTCCTCGGTGGTGGAGGACACCGCCACGGACCGGTCTTGCTGGTACCGGGGGAAGGAATGGATGGCCACCGTGCGTCGGACCGGGCGGGGTTGTGCCTTTCCGGATTCCCGTGCCGCATCGGCAAGGGTGCGCGCACTGAACCGGAGGTCGTGGAGAACGACGGAATACCAGACGGACTTTGGTGGTTCGGCGGGCGGCTCCTGGTGTTGCGCATGGCGGAAGTGGTGGGCGGTACGTGTCACGGGGCTCCGTTCGGAGCACCGCCGGGAATCTCCCGGCGGGCTACCGGAAGCCCGTCGGCCCCGTGGAGCGTTCGTATTCCATGCGCGTCACCCTAACTCCTCGTTCCCGGCCCCGAACCGGCGTGGCCTGCGGCCGATTCGCGGAGCCCGGTCAGGCCGCGCGTGCGGGCGCGAACCTCGTCGGCGGGGGCCAGAGCAGTGGCTCGGCGAGATCGAGGGCATCGACACGACCTTGACGTTCGTCCGCACCACGCAGGCCGACACTGCCCGACTCTTCGCCGAGGAACGCGAATCGCTCGCCGTCCACGGGCTGCCGCGCAAGGAACCACCCGCATACCCGATCAAGCGCGGGATCGGCAACGGCCGGCCCCCCGGCCCGCCTCCATGCCGGGCTCCGCCGGGACATCGGCAAACACTGCACCCCCCGCCACCCCGGAACGGATACGGCATCTCCTGGCCCGGACACCGACGGAGCATCAGCAGCGGTGCGGGCCGGGTCAGACGGTGGGCGAGCCCGTGTAGTCGTGGCGCCCGTAGCCGCGGCCGTCGCCGTGCCAGTCCAGGAACAGCACCGAATCGGCCAGGGCACCACTCCCGGCCCGGTGACTGATCGTCGGCGTGCGGTAGCGCCCGTCATAGTTCCCGCCAGACGTGCTGTCCTCCAGCCGACGCTCGATCTCGGTGAAATCCCTCTCGATCACCACGGGATCGGTGCCGTCACGGGACAACTTGATCTGTAGCCGCAGCTTGGCCCCGTCGAAGATCGTTGGATCGTCCACCTCGCGAAACCTCGTCCCATCCCAGTTCGCTTCGGCGTAGGCATAGACCGTGTTCCCGGACCTCGCCGCGCACGTCCTGATCGTGATCTTCCAGTTGTCCGGCCATGGCCCGTCATAGCCGGCGTCGTCGATGTCCTGACTACTGGACGAGCACTGGTAGACCGGCGCGGCCGTGGCGGCGGGCGCGGCCGGTGCCGCCACCGCCGCCACCGTCAGCGCGGCCACCGCCGCGCGCTTGAAGGTGTTCATGCCCGGTCAATGGCGAAAGCGGTGAGGACGACACGGCCGCGCCTTGAAACCGCCACCGACGAGGGACACGAACAGCCCGGATCCCCGAGCGTGCCCAAGTCCCCAACTGTCCGGGCGGTGTCAAGGTGGTCGAAGTTTGGGCCGCAGCGTTCCACCTGCAGTTCGGCCGATGTCGTATGGGCCCGTTCATGCATGATGACGGGATGGACCATGGCTACCAGCGCTTCCACGTCATCGTGCTGTCGAACTTCGCGAGGGGTTTCGACAAGTACGCGTTCGCTTACGGCAAGGCGGAGATTCCGGAGAGCACCTATCCCGACCGGTTCCACCTGCTGACCCGTGCGGAGTTGGGAATCGGCATCGGCAAGGCGCGAGGCCTGCTGGAACGCCTGGCCATTCCGGGCGACCGGCTGCTGGTGCTGGAAACCGAGGTGGACGTCGACAAGCTGGTGCCCAACGTGTCGACCGGCCTCGGCATGGAACTGCACGAGGCGCGCATCCGGTTGTCAGCCGTCCACGAACTCGACCAGGTGGGCGACGAGTTCACTCTGCGCTCGACGACCGTCGAGGATGCGATGGCGGCCTCCCTGCACCTGCACGGATCGGCCCGGCGTCGCTACGCCGACACTCGACCGCGCTCGGTCTCGCTTCTGCCGGTCGCCTCCGCCTGCCAAGCCCGGTGTTCGTTCTGCTTCTCCTCGGCTTCGATCTCCAGCGACCAGGCGCCGGCACGGGTTCCGTGGGACGCGGTCACCCACTGGCTGGAGCGCGCCCGTGCGGCAGGTGCCGAGCGTGCAGTGATCACGGGCGGCGGGGAGCCCACACTCATACCGTTCGAACAGCAACTACGGCTGGTGTCCGCCTGCTCGATGGCCTTCCCGAAGGTCGTCCTGATCACCAACGCGCACACCCTGGCGAAGGGCCGGCACGCCGACCGGGCCGGCCGACTGGCAGCCCTCGGCGCCGCAGGCTTGAGCGTGCTGGCGGTCTCCCGGCACCATCAGGACGACGCCGTCAGCGAACGGCTGATGATGCTGCGCACGCCGGTGACGTCCGTGATCGACACCTGGCGCCTGGAACGTCACCGCTGGCCGGGGCTGCGGATGCGGCTGATCTGCGTGCTCCAGCACGGCGGCGTGGCCGACGCGACCGGCGTCGCCGACTACCTTTCGTGGGCCGCGGCTCTCGGTGTCGAGGAAGTCTGCTTCAAAGAGCTCTACGTCTCCACCAGCACCGAGTCGCTCTACTTCGACCGCGCCGCCAACGTCTGGAGCCGAGAGCACCAGGTTTCGCTGTCCGTCGTCACCCGGTTCGCCGAGCAGCACGGCTTCGAACTGGCGAGCCGTCTGCCCTGGGGTGCGCCGGTCTACCACGGCAGCTGGGACGGACGGCCGATGCGGATCGCCGCTTACACCGAACCCAGCCTGCTTTGGGAACGCACCAGCGGGATCGCACGCAGCTGGAACGTCATGGCCGACGGACGCTGCTACGCGTCCCTGGAAGACCGGGCCAGCGAGATCATGCCGGAAGGTGCAGTGGCATGAGGTTCGACGAGTTCCAGGAATTCCGGCAGCGGCAACTCAGCGCTTCCTCCTCGCTTCTGGACGCCTCCGAGACGAACGTGTACCGGGCGCTTGCTCCGCTGCGGCCGGAACCGCCGACCGACATGAGTACGGTGCACCGGTGCGATCTCGCCCGTACCTGGCTGCGGCGCTTCGAGCTGCCGGAAGAGTGGTCCGGCCACGCCATGGTCTGTCGAGGGGTCCGGCACGGGCTCGGTGTGGTGTTCCGCCGGCTGCGCGCCGTGCGAGCGCGGTTGTGGCTGCCCGGTGACGTGTACCCGGTGTACTTCGAGCTGGCCCGCGCTGCGGGTCTGGCGCCCGCGTCCTACCCGACGCTACCGACGCCTGCCCTGCCCATGTCGCCGGCGGACCACCGGCCCGAATACCTGCTGCTCGCCAACCCCAGCAAGCCGCTCGGCCGATACCTGTCCGATGCCGAGTGCGCCGCGGTGATTTCGTGGTTGCGGGAATCACCGAGCCGCCGGCTGCTGATCGACGGCGTCTACGACCTGGGAGCCCCTTTCGCTGCCGGCACTCGGCGATTGCTGGACACCGGTCGTGCGGTCCTGCTGCATTCCGTCACCAAGGGATGGCTGTGGCCACGCACGTTCGGCGTGGTCCTGCTGGGTCCGGCGCAAGCCGAATTGGCCGAAGCGTTCCGGGCGGATCCGCCGACATCGGCACAGCTGAGGCTCGCCGACCATCTGCTGACCGAGCACAGCGACGTGCCCCGGCAGGTCGTCGACGAACTGGACGCACGGGCTGAGCGGCTGTTCGAACGGTTGCCGGAGGAAGTGCTCGCGGCGATTCCCACGGCGAGCCGGACTTGTCCCGGCAACTACTTCTTCCCGGTTGAACTCCCTGTGGAAACGCTCCAGCGCGAGTACGGCGTGCTCGCCATGCCGGCCGGCGTGTTCGGGGAGAGCGGTTGGTCAGGCTCCATCCTGACCACCCTTTCTGACGCTTTCGGAACGACGGCGGCGACAGGGTGATCCGAACATGAACGCCGGCCCGTCCGGAGAGGTTCCAGGCCGGTGTGCCTGCCGCACGGTGGTGCCGGTCACCCTGGCCACCGTGCCGGGCCGCTCACCCGTACAGGCGGCGGCCTGCTCGATGAAGGAGACGATCGCGGCCTGACGGGCAGAAAGCCCATCCGGACCTCAGCCGGCAGGCCCCCGGCGGACGGCCGGGACGGCGTACGGACTCGACGGCATGCATCTGGTGCTCCCCTGAGTCCTCGTAGGGCCCGGGCCACCGTTAGTGAGAGATGGTCCAGGTCTTGAGGAGTTCGCGGGCGGCTCCGCTGTTGCCGAGCTGGTAGACGGCGACTGCGGCGGGGTGGACGTCGAAGGCGTCGAACGGCTCGGCCTCGATGGTGTCGAGGTCGTCGAGGGTGGCGAAGCCGACGGTGACATGGGCCGTGTAGGTCCCGGGCCCGATCTGGGCGGGCACGTAGTGCTCGACCCAGTCGCGGGTGCTCTGGCTGATGTCCTCGCCCGGATCGGTGACGAACGCCGCGGCCGTGCCGCCGGACTCGGTGAAGGGGATGACGGCGGCCAGGAGGGCGGCTTGGAAGTCGAGCACCTGCTCGCTGGGCTGAAGGAGGATTCCCGCGAGGCCCTGACCGGGCACGCCCCAGTCGGCGTGCTTGATCGCGACCGCCCGGTAGGAGAGCGCTCCGGTGTCGGTTGCGGTCAGGGTGTCGCCGATGGCGGCGTAGACCTCGTCCAGCTCGGCGGTGCGCACGTAGCGCTGGAGTGTGGTGATGTGCGGCTGGTGGGAGGCGTCCAGCGCGAAGCCGCCCGGGACGCTCTCGCGCATCCGGGCGTTCCAGGCGCGGGCGTGGCGGAGGGTGTTCTCGTCCGGGTTGACGAGGATGTCGATGGCGGTCAGGGCGCTCACGGGGTCTCCTGGTCAGAACAGGGTGGTCCAGTCGTTCTTCATGCTCACGACGGTCCAGCCGAGTTCGGCGGCCTTCGCGAGAGAGGTCTCGGCGCCCGTCGTGTAGGCGAACTCGCGCTGTTCGTCGTCGTGGTTGACGAGCAGAGCGAAGCGGGCGCTGGCGAGCATCTCGATGTCCACGTCGGCGTTGCCGCCGGCCAGGACGGGCAGCCGTCCGGTGTGGGCGAAGATGTGCTCGGGTTTGCCCGCCCCCAGGTCCAGGTCGCCGAGCAGCTCGCGGGAGCGGACGAGCCTGCCGTCGGCGTAGGTGTACGCGGCTGCCGAGCCGATGACGTTCTCCTTGGGGATCCCCCAGGTCTCCTCCGCGAAGACCCGCATGAAGTCGCGGCCGCCGCCCGAGCACACGAACACCCGGAACTCGTGCGTGTGGAGGAGGTCGAACAGCTCCAGCATCGGCCGGTAGACCAGCTCGACGTAGGGACGGCCGAGCTTCGGCTGCCTCACCGTGCTCATCCACTCCCGCACCTGCGCGTCGAAGTCCTGCGGCGTCGTGCCGGCCCACGAGCGGGCGAACGCTTCCAGCAGCGTCGACACCACCTGCGGCTCCTGGGTCGCCAGGCCCTGGAAGAACCCCTGGTCACGCTCGATCAGCGCCTTGTACGGCTGCCGGCCGGCGAGCTGCGGGTCGGCCTTCACCTCCTCCTCCCACGTGCGGAACACGAAGTCGAATTGCGGAGGCAGCGGCTGCTCGACCCACAGGGTGCCGTCGTTGTCGAAGGTGGCGATCCGGTCGGCCACCTCGATGAACGCCGCCCCCGGCGTGGTGGCTGAGCGGACGAAGTCCAATACCGCTCGCTTGGTGGGGCCGTCCTTCCAGCTCGCCAGCACCTTCTCGGTCATGGGCCCTCCTCGGCTCGGCGATCACGCCACCGGCGGATACGGCAGCCCCAAGCGATATTGCACAGTTGTAACTCATTCTCAAAGGAATGCCACTGTATGGGCATGTTTGAGGCACCTAAGCGGAAAGGGGATACGGGGCCGGAGTTCCATGGGCGGCCATGCACGGCTTGAAGCATTGCCTCGTGTCCTCGTGTCCTCGTGTCCTCGTGTCCTCGTGTCCTCGTGTTCCCCGGCTTCCAGTGCCGGACTCCGCCATCAGGATCAGCAGCGAGGAGGCCCCGCGCGCCGAGGTCGAAGCGGGAGTGGAGTGCCGTGTTTGTGATCCCAGCAGGTGCCCGACCCCGTACGGCCGTGTGGGCATCCGGCAGTGCGCCTTGGGGCCGGTTCCGGCCGCAATGCGCCAGAGCATCGGCGAGCTGGTCCTGGTCATGGCGGAGCGGCCCTCGATCCATGCGTCCGCGGCCTTCTTGTGCAGCTGATCGAGCACGTCCTGGACACGGCGGTCACCAAGTTCTCGTACGTGCCTTGACGGCGGCAGAGTGGGCACATGACTGTTGCCACGTCCCATCACGTCCCCTACTTCGCGCAGTGGGAGTCCGCCGCCCTGGTGCCCGACTTCATCTCGGGTGCCTCTTCGGCGGCCGACGATCCGCTGTGGGAGTCCTCTGGTGCCGACTCGGCCGAGGAGTACGCCTTCTGGGCACCCCGCATGTGCGGCATGGCATGCCTGCGGATGGCGCTCGGCTACTTCGGGCATCGTGTGCCCGCGTCGGTTCCGCTGGTCCGTGAGGCGCTGGCCGCTGGGGCGTACGTACGCGACGGCGATCAGGTCCAAGGGCTGATCTACGCCCCGTTCGCCGCATGGGTGGCCTCTCGCTGGGACCTGTTCGCCGAGGCCAAGCCCCAGCTGTCCGTGGAGCAGGTGGACACCGAACTCTCCCGCGGGCGTCTGGTGCTGCTGTCGGTGCACAAGACCATCCGCACGCTCGACCCGGAGCCGGCGGAGCGCGGCGGGCACCTGGTGCTCGCCGTGGGCTCCGGCCCCGACCACATCACGATCCACAACCCGTCCGGGTTCCCCGGGCACTCCCAGGAGTTCCATCAGGTCCCGCGGTCCGACCTGCCCCGGTTCTTCGCCGGCCGGGGCGTCGTCCTGGGCCGCGCACAGTAGGAGCCTCGTGATCCCGCCTTCGCGACGCCGCGCCCGTCTCCGGCCGCCGCCTCACCGGAGCCGATGACGCCGAGCGGCTGACCAGCGGCCCACTCGTCTTCGACTCCCTCGACATCGCCCCTGGCAGCCTGGTCCGCTGCCTCAACGGCAAGACGCTCGACGGGCGCGACTTCGTTGCCCAGGCCGTAGAAGCCGGGGCCGGTCGCCGTGCTCGCGGATCGCCCGGTAGACGCCCCCGCCATCGTGGTCCCGGAGAAAGCCCTCCTGATCCGCAAACCAGCAGGTCAGGATGGCTTCAGACCCGCTCTCAATGCCTTCGCAGTCAAGCATCAGCCGGCCGATGGTGACAGAGCGTATCGAGGCAGGGCGCAGGCCGGCCTTCCCCTCCGTGCCCCGGGGCGGCACGCTGGGATAGAGGCCTCTCGCGATTCCGGGAGTGGACTCAGGACAACGGTCTCGTGGCACCGGCCGGCTCCTGCGGGGCGTCGGCAGGAGGGAAATGAAGCACGATGACTGAACAAGCCGCGACCACAGACATCCGCTGGCACCTCGCCGGTGACTGGTTCGACACCTGCAAGTGCACCATCCCGTGCCCCTGCACGTTCGCCCAGCCTCCCACCTCCGGCGACTGCGAGGGCATCATGGCCTGGCGGATACGCGAAGGCAACTACGGCGACGTGCGCCTCGACGGACTGAGCGTCGTCATGCTCGGCTCCTTCACGGGCAACCCGTGGACCGGCGAGCACACGGACCCATACGCCGGCATCTTCCTCGACGAACGGGCCGACGAGCGGCAGCGGGCCGCGCTGGGAGCGATCTTCGGCGGGCAGGCGGGCGGCTGGCCCGCAGAGTTCGGCGAGATGTTCCATCCCGAGATCCGCGGGATGGAATTCGCCCCCATCGAGGTGAACGTCGACGACGACCTCGCCACCTGGACCGCCGAGATCCCGGGCCGGGTGCGGGCGAGCGCAGAAGCGCTCACCGGGCCGACCACGCCGGAAGGCATGCGGGTCCAAGTCCACAACTCCCCCGGCTCCGAGGTGGGCCCCGGCCAGACAGCCACCTGGGGACGGTCCACGGCCGACCGCGCGGATGCCTTCGGCTTCAGCTGGGATCGTGCCGGGCGGTCGAGCAAGCATTTCCCGTTCGACTGGAGCGGCCCTTCCTGACATCCACCCGATGTCCATTGAGTCGCGCCCGGCTCGCCGGTCACGACGATCGCCTGGCGCCTGTGCCACGTCCTCCACGGCGTGCTGGGGGCGCGCAGCCCCTCGCACTTCGGCGGACCGCCCGTGGACTGCATGACGTACGCGTATCCGGGCACTGCGGCAGAGGCGTTGGAGCAGCTCGACGCCGCCTACGCCCGGGTGTCTGCACATCAACCGCGAGATGATCCACCACGGAGCGGAGGTCTCCCGCCTACGGAACCTGTACGCCCACCGGGCCCGAGGCCGTCAGTCCGCGGCCCCGGCGGACCAGGTCACGACCGGTGGACGGACAGCGGCGCACAGGGGCCGGCCATGGGCATCGGTCAGGCCGAGACGGGCGACCAGCAGCCCGCTGTCCACCGCCTGGTCGGCCACCGAAGGGTCGACGGCGTCGAGCATGAGCTTCGCACGGCGGAACATGGTGTGGACGCCGGCGCTGTCGACTCCGCTCCACGAGAGGTAGACGAACCGCTGTCCGGGACGGCCCTGGATCCACGGACCCGTCACGTCGACGCCCTCGGCGCCCCGGCGCGCGGTGCACTCCAGGGTCCAGACCGCCGATCCGGCATCGCCGGGACGGGCTTCCAGCGGCTGCCCGCCCCGCGCGCACGGCTGGACGGCGACGTGAATGTCGCCGTACCCGGGAAAGCCCGGGCCTGCCGCGCAGGTACGGCCCGGCAAGTCGAATCCCTCGATCCGGATCTGCATGGAACCACTCTGCCATCCGGCTCGGATCAGAGCGGTGTGATCGGGAACCCGTGGCGTTGCCTGTCCGGGGACGGAGGCACGGTCTTGCTCGCTGCGGTGACAACCGCCGCCTCGGGGACCGCTGGTGACGTGGACTTCCCGTCGGCGTGGTGGCACCCGCCGTCCACTCCTTCGTGCGGTGCCGCCACGAAGTGCTCCGTAGCGGCACCGCCGTGCGGGCCGGACTCCCCCGGCGGGTGGGGTCGTCAGGCCTGGCAGAGGCCGCGGGCGTAGTCGTACGTCGCGGTGGTCTGCGAGTAGCGCCACTGCGGGTCCAGCAGGTCGCTCTTCAGCTGTGCGGCTGCGGCCGGGCTCTCGACGACGTACCCGAAGTCCTGCAGCCAGGACGGGTAGAGGTTCTTCGAGCCGATGTAGAAGGCCGATCCGTCGACCGCGACCAGCTTGTGGTGCTGGGCGTACGGCTTGCCATCCGCCCAGGTCGGCCGGTCCGAGGCGCGGAAGGTGGCCAGTTGGAGGTTCTCGCACAGCGCCGTACGCGCCCGCGCGCTGTCACCGGTCAGGGACGTCAGCCGGCCGCGCAGGGCGTCGCTCACCTCGGAGAGGGACTTGATCTGCGAGTACCCGCCGCTGCCGATCGTCCCGCGGTTCGCCGGGTCGCTCACGACGATGCGGACCTTCACGCCGGAGACGAGCTTCGCGGCGAGGGCGTCGTACAGGCGTACGTCGTAGCGGGGCAGCGGCGGGCAGGTGGCATGGACATCCTGCTGGGAGATCTCGATGTGCGAGGTCGCGCTGGAGACCAGGGCTCGCAGGGCGCTCTCCTCCGGGTTGACGGTGTCGTAGTCCCGGTCGGCGTTGGTGTTGTCGTGCAGCCCGATCCCGCACTTGGTGTCGCCTGCGGTGGGCAGGACCGGGCGGAAGGAGGAGGTGGGGTCGTTCTGGCGGATGCCCACGCCGAGACCGCCGACGGCGAGCGCGGGCACGTTCCCCCCGCCCCCCGGGGCAGCCGGCCGGGGCAGGGTGGGCATGCAGTCCGCGCCGGACGAGGCGGCGAACCAGACGGAGTTCCAGTTGTTCTTGTTGCGGCAGGTCCAGTCCCACAGGGAGTCCAGGTAACGCCCCGCGGAGCCCGCCGCGGGCCCGGACAGCGCGAGGTCCACATCGCTCACCGGGTGGGTGGTCTCCAGGTAGTCGTCCTTCCAGCTGTTGATGCCGCCGGTGATCACCGAACTGCCGTCCACCACGACCAGCTTGGAGTGGTTCCAGGAGAACGCGGTCTTCGAAGTCGTCATCGAGGCCACGTTGAGGGTGATGCTGCCGGCGGCGGCCGGGCCCAGCTTCGCGAGCAGTTCGTCCCGGTAGGCCGACGGGATCACCGTGGAGTGGTATATGGGTGCGGCGCCGACCATGATGCGCACCTTCAGCGAGTTGCCCTTCTGGGCGGATTCCCGCAGGCCCGCGACGATCGCCTCCTGGTAGCCGCCGTTGGGGAACGGCGCCAGCGTCGATATGTCCACCGTCTGGCGGGCGTCGGCGATGTCCTGGCGCATCTTCTCCAGGAGACGGCGCGATCCGGGCCGGTCTGAACACCTGTCGTCGCCCCAGCAACCGGGGGTCTGGAGCAGCCAGTCGGCGCCCCCGGGCGTGGAAGAGCCGAGGCGGTTGCCCGAAGTGCGTTCCCAGACCGACCCCTGGAGGCCGGGCGAGACCTGACGCAGGGTCTGCTCGACCGAGTCGAGGTGCGGTGTGGGTGCGTCGGCCGCGGCCGCGGGGGCGGTGGCGGCGAAGAGGGAGAAGCCGAGTGCGAGGGCCGAAGTGGAGACGAGAGCCGTCGTGCGGACGGTGCGTGCCAATGTGGTTCCTTGACTGGGGGTGGCTCTGGTCGGGAGCGTGGCCGACCACGGCTCCGACCTTGATCAACTCCAGGAAGTTACCAGTTGGTAGCCACCCGTTCACCGGCTCCGGTCGAGTTCCGGCCACGCGGGCGCGGCCCCCCGGAGGTCGCAGGCGGCCACGGCCGCGGGGCGGCGGCACTGGGCTGACGCCCCGAGCAGGTCGGCTCGCGAGGGCCCCTGCCCGGGTCGCAGCTACGCCGTGCACCATGGATCGGCCGGCGGGCGGTGCCCGGTCAGGAGGAACCCCGTCACCGCCCGGTCGCCGCAGGCCTTGCCGTCGGCGTGGTAGGAGCCATGGCCGCCGCGGTCGACGGTGACCAGGCGGGCTCGGTCGCCGAGGGCGGCCCGCATGCGCAGGGCACCGAAGTACGGCGTGACCGGGTCCCGGAGGTTCTGGAGCATCAGGATGTTGGACGGCCCGTCCGAGGATATGCGGACCGGCTTGTCGGTCGGCTCGGTGTGCCAGAAGGCGCAGGGGGTGATGTTCACCGGCTGTCCCGCGGTGAGCGGGTACCGGATGCGGTCGGTGGCCACGGCGTGGGCGTAGCCGCGAACATCGTGGGGCCAGCTCACGTCATTGCATTGCGTCGCCGTGAACACGGCGGCGTCGCGGTCCGGCATCGGCGTGGCGTATCCGGGCGGCAGGGCAAGCGTGGCGTTGGGGTCTTCGGCCGCCTTGATCAGTTGGGCCAGCCAGGGGAAGTCCGCGTCGCTGTAGCTGAGCGCCTGCTGGACGGCCTGGCGAAGGATGTTGCCGGTGAGCGGCTTGTGCGGCGTGGTGGTCGCGCGGGGCGTGCGGTCCAGTCGGTCGGCAAGGGACAGCACCAACGGCCGCACCTCACTATCGCGTTGGGCCAGCCGTAGCCCGTCGCGGTCGCGGGCGGGGTCGGCGGCCCAGCGGGCGAAGTCGGGGAACCGCTCGTCGGCGCCTGCCGCCGTGTTGGCGAGCCAACCGCGTTCCACTCGCGCCGGGTCGGGATCGCCGGTGCTGTCGAGCACCACCCGTTCGGTGTGCTCGGGGTACTCCTGCGCGTAGACGGCGGTTACATACGTGCCGTACGACACCCCGTACATCGACAGCTTCGCGGTACCGAGGGCCTGGCGGAGGCGCTCGATGTCGCGGACCTCGTTCGCCGTGGAGTAACTGCGCACCACGGCACCGCCGTTGCGGGCGCAGGCGTCTGCGATGCGATGGGCGCGGGCGACGCTGTCGCTGATGTCGCCACCGGGACCAGGCCAACTGCGGAGGTTCATCACGTCCCGGTCGTCCGCGCTCAGCCCGCAGCCGACTCCCGTGGAGCCACCCACCCCGCGCGGGTCGAGGCTGACCAGATCGTATGCACCGTCCAGGGCCTTGCGCATCGCCGGTCCTGTGGAGGCGAGCGCATCGACGCCGGATCCGCCCGGACCGCCCGGGACGACCAGCAGGGTGCCGCGCCGGGCGGCCGGCCGGTCGCTGACCAGACGCGTGACGCGCAGGGTGAGGCGGGCGCCGTCCGGCTTCCGGTAGTCCATGGGGACGGACAGATCAGCGCACTGCTGGTCGGCAGGGCCGTCTGGCTGGGCACATGGATTCCAGGAGAGTGTGGTCGCTGACGCCGGACCGGCGACGGCGAGGCACGTCGCGCTGAGCGAAAGCACGCCCAATAGCACGGCGAGTCGTTTCATCGTTGTCTCCGAGGTAGAGGTGTTGACGGCCGGCTGTGGCATCCGCGTGGTTGCGTGGTCTCTGCGGTGGGCCGTGCGGCACGAGCTTGCGCGTCAGGTCACCATCGGGGGGCCTGGCCCGCGCCGGGAAACTCGGTGCCGGGGTCGTGTCCCGGGGCGGGCCGCACGGTGACGGTGAGCCGTTCCGCCACCCGGATGCCACCGCGGTCCTTCGCGAGGTCATGGCCGTCGATGCTGATGACGTAGCCACCTTGGCAGTGGAGGGGGCCCCGCGACCTCCCCCGTCGGTGGGTTCGCTCTCCCCCATATGGGGGAGCCGCCGCGCTCGTCCCACTGGCAGGATGACCAGGAGCCCAACTCCAGCCGTCCCACCCGATTCCGTCGGCTCCTACGGCGGTTGGCGCGTCCGGTCATCTCGCCGGGAACTCCCCGGCCTGGTCGATCACGCTCATCCGGGTGGCGTGCGCGCCCCCGAGGAACGTCGTGACCGCCCCGGAGAGGGTGGATCGGTGCCGCCTGGGCGGGGTACGTGGCGGCGCCGGGTGTGGCCCTCCTCGTCGACGATCCGGAAGCTCACCACCCCGAGCTGCGGGTTTAGGCGAAGGCTTCCCGTACGAGCCGCAGCGAGTCGGTCCGCGGCAGCAGCCCGTCGTCGTCCAGGACCAGCACGATGTCCGCGCCGCCGTGCTCGCGCAGCAACCTCACGGCGGCGCTGGGCTACGACCGAATTCGCGAGGTTGACCACGGTCAGGGCGTGTCCACGCCGGTACGTGCCCGGCGCACCGGCCACCATCGCCGCGCGGTACTGCCGTTCGGCCGCGGAGTATGAGCCACGCCGCGTGCCCGCCGGGGCGCTCTCTCAGGCCGGTTGGTACCCGAGCGGGCAGTACTGCTGTGCCGCTCCGGCGCCGCTGCGGGGTAGGTGCCGGTGCCCACCCTGGCGAGGGTCAGCCGGTGAGTGCGGCCTGCTCGTCGAGGTGCGCGGCCGCGGTCCGCCACGCGCGGGTCACCGCGGTCCGGGCCCGGGCCGTACGTTCGCGGTGGTCTCCACTCAGCAGGACCGGTGCGCCCACGTGCACGTGCAGGCCGGGGCGCCGCAGCGGTGCGGTGGCCACCCCCGCGAGCTGCTTGGCCACGCTCCCGGACGTGATGCGGCGCGCACCGGCCTGGCCCACCGGGACGACCGGCGCACCGGTCCTCTCGGAGAGGCGGGCGAGGCCGCTGCGGAAGGCCTCGGGGGCGGCCTCGGCCGCGTCACCGCGCCGCGGCAGTCCGCCCTCCGCGTAGATGAGCACCAGCCGGCCCTGTCCGAGGGTCTCCGCGGCCGTGTCGAGTGCCCCCGCGGCCCGCGGGTCCCCGCGGAAGACGGGGATGTGCCCGCCACGCGCCAGAGCCCGCCCGAGTACCGGCACCCGCCACAGACCGGCGGCCGCCATCACCACCGGTTCAACGCCGAGCCTCCGCAGGGCGGCGAGCACGACGGCGGGATCGGCGAGCGACGTGTGGTTCGGGGCGATGATGCTGCCGGGTCGGAAGGCGGTCCCGGCATCGGTGTCGCAGGTCACCGACAGCCGCCCGAAGGCGGGCAGCAGGGTGTCCGAGATGGTGCTGAGCATGAAACGGGTCCTCCCGGTCCGACGGTCCGGCTTCCATCGTCTTCGCCGGCGGCCCCGGACCGCCTGAGTCGCCGTACTCGGGGCTTGTACTCATCCCGGGCGCTGCACTGGGGGTGAAATCACCCAGGCCGGCCCATGGGGGCGGGCGAGAAACGTGTCGCCGGCCGCGGGGGTAAGTGTGTGGCGGGCGTCCAAGGGCACCTCGTCGGTGCCCGGGCGAGGAGTTGGCCGCCGCTCAGGTCCGCCGACGGCATCCGCGACCTCCTCCGCGACGCCGCCCCC
Organism: Streptomyces sp. NPDC096339; assembly: GCF_044762985.1. NCBI lineage: Bacteria > Bacillati > Actinomycetota > Actinomycetes > Kitasatosporales > Streptomycetaceae > Streptomyces > Streptomyces sp. NPDC096339. The sequence goes on from NZ_JBIWFI010000009.1 coordinate 166,403, forward strand.
TACCTGAGGCTCGATCAGGAACACGGTCAAAGCGTCTACCGCCTCGCCCACGGCCGGGCCTACCGCAGACCGGAGCCACTGGCTGTTCGTCAGATCCCCATGTCCCACAAGGCGTGGTCACGAACCGATCGGCATCCGTGCCCGCCCGGCTCGCAAGACCGCGCTGATCGAGCTCGCCGCAGAAGTCCCGGCCGTGGCACTCGCCGGCCTCCTGTCGCTGCCATTCCCGCCGACCAGACCACGCCCTAGACTGCGACCGCTCCAAAACCTGGCGATCATCAGGAGGGCGCGCAAGATGAACCGAGTACTGATCAGCGCATTCGCGGCCGTGACGTTAGTCGTGTCCGGGGGAAGTGCCGCCGCCGCTTCCGACGGCGCTCCGCCGCGCACCACGCACGGTCCGTGCCAGTACACACAGACCCCGGACGAGCCGCCCGCGCGTCCTGTTCCGCTTCCGCCTGACCCACGGCGAACCCCCAGCCATGGCACGGTCGACATGGCTGTCGCGACCAGCCAGGGCCCGCTCCCGCTGCGTTTGGACCAGGCCAAGGCGCCGTGCACGGTCCAGAGCTTCCTGCACCTGGCACGGCACGGGTTCTACGACCGCACGGTGTGCCACCGTCTGACGGCGTATCCGACGCTGAAGGTCCTGCAGTGCGGCGACCCGACCGGTACCGGTGAGGGCGGACCCGGGTACAAGTACAAGGACGAGCTGCCGGTGGATCTGCCACCCGCACCGACCGATCCCACCGGCACGCGCCGACTGTACGGGCGCGGCCTGCTGGCGATGGCCAACGCCGGGCCGGACACGAACGGCTCACAGTTCTTCGTCGTCTACGGCGACTCCGCGCTGCGACCGAACTACACGGTGTTCGGCACGGTCGGCCCCGACGGCCTGGCAACACTCGACGAAATCGCCGCCGGAGGCATCGAGCCGACCGCGGAGAACCCGGCTCCGGTCGACGGCACACCCGTCCTGCGGACCGAGCTGCTACGCATCCGGCCGTCCTGCCGGCATTGACGCACCGCGACGGCCGCGCCGATACCGCGGCCGCGCCGCCTACCTGCGATCTCTCGGTTTCGTGCCGGTGCGCCACCCGCACGAAGGCCGCCCCGTGACAGAGGAATCACCCCGTCGCCTGGACCGCTCGCGGACTCGGTCGTGGACGGTGGAAGTACGCGTCAGCTGACCCGGAGACCGACCGCCAGCGTCAGTTCGAGGACCCGGTGTGGCGATGCGAGATCCGGAAACAGCTCCCGCAGCTGCGACATCCGGTACCGGACGGTCTGGGGGTGGACGAACAGTGCCGCCGCCGCCTCGTCCCGCCTGCCCTGGTGCAGCAGCCACGCCCGCAACGTCTCCTCGAGCCGCTGCGCGGTCGCGGCCGGCAAGGCCCGCAACGGTGCGAGGGCTCGGGCACGCAGGTCGGCGAACGCGTCCGCGTCGGCGCTCAGTACCAGCTCGGGCAGGTGCTCCTCGGTGTCGCGGATGTCGCAGGAGAGGGAGCGCGCGCGTGCGGCTCGTTCGTACGAGGCGGACGCACGCGTCCACGGCCGGGCCGGGCCGACCACGGCGGTGCGGTCGGGCAGCTGCCTCAGCAGGTGTGCCCGGTCGGCATCGGGGACGAGCAGCACGCCGGAGCCGTCCGGCAGGTCGTCGAGGACGAGGGTGCCCGGGTCGAGCGCGCGGTAGGCCGGCCGGGCCTGGGCGGCGGGCAGCAGGACGGCGGTCAGCGAAACCGGCGGCTGCCACCCGGCCCGCCCGGCAGCGGCGAGGAGCACGTCCGGGCTCGCGCCGGAGAGGAGGTCGCGGGCCAGTTGTTCCAGGTGGCGCTCGTGGGCCCGACCCCGCGCGGCCAGTTCGTCGGCGTGGCCCGCGGCGCTCGCGGCGGAGAGCTCGTCGATGTAGGCGAAGGTCAGCTCGGCGAACTTGGCGACCTGGGCGGCGGGCAGACCCGCCGGTACGGCACCTGCCGCCAGGCCTCGCCAGGCCACGCGGGCGCCGACCCGGTAGGCGCTGAGCAGGGCGTCCATCGAACGGCCGTCGCGAACCTCGCCGCGGCCCAGTTCGTAGGCCGCGTCGCCGGCGTCGCGGCCCGTGGCCTTCCCGCTCGCGAGGTCGAGGTAGAGGCCCAGGGCGGTGCGGACGGCCCGGCGGATGGTGGCGCCCATCCGGCCCGAAAGGGCGTTGGCGTAGGACGGGACCTCGTCGATGATCGCCTGGACGACCTCGTCGGCGGTGGTCCTCAGCGCGGCCCGAAGCGCGGTGACCGTCGTCTCATCCAGGACCAGTTCGCCGGCCCTCCGCACTGCATGGCTCACGTTTTTGTTCCTTGCGAACAATTCAACTGATCAGATTCACGTCCTGCGGACAGGACTTTACCCCCCGAAGCACATCAAGCTGGGGTCATGACGAGTGCAGCCCTCCGCAGTAGGGCGTGGAAACTGCTGGAGATGCTCACGACGCCGCTGCTGCCGTCGGACTACCTCGACCTGGTCAGCCCGCTGCGTGCGGGCGGCGACCTGCGGGGGCGCATCGAGGCCGTGCACCCCGAGACGGGTGACGCCGCGACCATCGTGATCAGGCCGGGACGGGGCTGGCGCGGCCATGCCGCCGGTCAGTACGTGCGGATCGGGGTCGACGTCGACGGGGTGCGCCTGTGGCGCGCCTACTCGCTCACCTCGCCGACGAACCGCCGGGACGGCAGGATCTCGATCACCGTGAAGGCCATCCCGGACGGCAAGGTCAGCAACCACCTGGTCCGCAGGGCGCAACCGGGCACGCTGATCCAGCTCGACCAGGCGACCGGCGACTTCGTGCAGCCGGAGGCCAAGCCCGCCAAGGTGCTCTTCCTGACGGCCGGCAGCGGCATCACGCCGGTGATGGGCATGCTGCGCGACGTCGGGTTCGACGACGCCGTCATGGTCCACTCCGCACCGCAGCCGCACGACGTGATCTTCCGCAACGACCTGCACGACCTGGCCGCGGCCGAGAAGCTGCGTCTGACCGAGCTGCACACCGACACGGACGGCATGCTCGACATCGCGCGTCTGGGCGAACTCGTTCCCGACTGGGCCGAGCGTGAGACCTGGGCGTGCGGGCCCGCGGGCCTGCTCGACGCCGCCGAGGACCACTGGACCGAGCACGGCATCCCGGAGCGCCTGCACACCGAACGCTTCCGTCCCGGCGTCGTCGTCACCGGCGACGGAGGCGAGGTCACGTTCGCCGCCACCGACAAGACCGTCGACGCGGACGGCGCCACGCCGTTGCTGGACATCGGCGAGGAGGCAGGCGTGCTCATGCCGTCCGGGTGCCGCATGGGCATCTGCTTCGGCTGCGTCACGCCGCTCACGGCGGGCGCCGTCCGCGACCTGCGCACCGGCGAGATCACCGAGGCCGGGCCGGGCGTCCTCATCCAGACCTGTGTGTCCGCCGCGGCGGGCCCCTGCGAACTCGAACGGTAGGACCACCTTGACCGCCATCGACCCCACCGCCCACCTGACCGCGGAGCAGATCGAGGAGCTCGGCCGCGAGCTGGACGCGATCCGCGACGAGGTGATCGCGAGTCGCGGTGAGAAGGACGCCGCCTACATCCGCAAGGTCATCTCGGCGCAGCGCAAGCTCGAGCTGGTCAGCAGGGGTGTCCTGCTGTTCTCGTTCTTCCCGCCCGCGTGGCTCATCGGCACCGCCGGGCTGTCCGTGGCGAAGATCATGGACAACATGGAGATCGGCCACAACATCCTGCACGGCCAGTGGGACTGGATGCGGGACCCGAAGATCCACTCCACCACCTGGGAGTGGGATCACGTCTCGCCGTCCGACCAGTGGAAGCACTCGCACAACGAGCTCCACCACACGTACACCAACGTGATCGGCAAGGACAACGACCTCGGCTACGGCATCATGCGCGTCGACGAGGACCAGAAGTGGCACCCGTTCCACCTCGGCCAGCCTCTGTGGAACTTCATCAACGCCTGCTTCTTCGAGTACGGCATCGCCGCCTACGACCTGGAACTCGGCAAGAACCTGCACAAGCGCCGCCGCAAGGACCCTGAGTTCCGCGCGCGGGCCAGGGCCGTGGGCCGCAAGATCCGCAAGCAGGTGCTCAAGGACTACGTGATCCACCCGCTCCTTTCGGGCCCGTCGTTCCTCACCACGCTCGCCGCCACGTTCACCGCGAACCTGGTCCGCAACATCTGGTCCCACTCGGTGATCATGTGCGGGCACTTCCCCGAGGGCGTGCAGGTCTTCGAGCGCCGGTCGATCAAGGGCGAGACACGCGGCCAGTGGTACCTGCGCCAGATGATGGGCTCGGCGAACATCAGCGGCAGCAAGGCCATGCACTTCATGACCGGCAACCTGTCGCACCAGATCGAGCACCACCTGTTCCCGGACCTGCCGAGCAACCGGTACGCCGAGGTCGCGGTGAAGGTGCGCGCGCTGTTCGAGAAGTACGAGCTGGAGTACGTCACCGGGCCGCTGCCCAAGCAGGTGTTCTCCGCGTGGCGCAAGGTCTTCCGGCTCTCGCTGCCGAACAAGAAGCCCAAGGTCACGAGGCCGGACCGCGAGAAGGAGCTCGTCGCGGCCTGACTCCCGGTACCGGGTCGCCCGCTTCGTCCGTACCAGCGGCACTGCCTGGTTCGGTGGGATCCGTTGCGGACGGTGGGCGGCCGCGATACCAGACCGTACGACACGGGATCCGGGGCGGCCCCGTGTCCGGCTGCGCAGCCTGGACGTGCGCCGGGAGCTCACCCGTACCGCAGGCGCCCCAGCGCGGTCATGGGCCGGTCGTGCGCCGCCACCGGGGCCGGCAGGACCGTGGAGCCGGTCAGGTAGCGGTCCACCGCCGAGGCCGCCGACCGGCCCTCGGCGATGGCCCACACCACCAGCGACTGGCCCCGGCCCGCGTCCCCGGCCACGAACACCCCCGGCGCCCGTCCGCCGGCGGCGGCGAAGTCCGCGTCCCGCGCGAAGTTGCCGCGTTCGTCGTACTCCAGCCCCAGCTGCTCGCGCAGCCCGCCGGCCCGCTCGGGCCCGGAGAAGCCCAGCGCCAGCAGGACCAGTCCGGCCTCGATCACCCGATCGGTGCCCGCCAGGGGCCGCCGCTCCCCGGCCTCGACGGCGGTCAGCCGCAGCGCCCGCACCCGGCCTCCGGCGTCCCCCTCGAAGCACAGGGTGGCACTGGAGAACAGCCGAGGGTCACGGCCCGCCCGGCCGCGCGCCTCCTCGTGGGCGTGGGAGATCCGGTACACCTTCGGGTGCACCGGCCAGGGCTCGCCGTCGGCCCGGTCGGGCCCCGGTTCGGGGTTGATGTCCAGCTGGACCACCGACAGCGCGCCCTGCCGCAGGGCCGTGCCCAGGCAGTCCGAGCCGGTGTCGCCGCCGCCGACGACCACCACGTGGGCGCCGTCGGCCGTCACCGGGGACGCCGGGCGGTCCCCGGCGCACACCCGGTTGGCGCAGGTCAGGTACTCCATCGCCTGGTGGATGCCGCCCAGGGAACGCCCCGCGACCGGGAGCTCCCGGGGCTCCCCGGCGCCGACCGCGACGACCAGGGCGTCGTAACGGCCGCGCAGCGCGTCGGCCGGTTCGGCCCCGCCCACGTCCGAGTCGGTCACGAAGGAGGTGCCCTCGTCCCGCATCTGCTCGATCCGGCGTTCGAGGTGCTCCTTCTCCATCTTGAACTCGGGGATGCCGTAGCGGAGCAGCCCCCCGAGCCGGTCGGCCCGCTCGTGGACCACGACCCGGTGTCCGGCCCGGGTCAGCTGTTGGGCCGCGGCGAGGCCCGCCGGGCCGGAGCCGATCACCCCCACGGACCTCGCACCCCGCCGCTCCGGCGGGCGGGGGGTCATCCAGCCGCGCCGCCGGCCCTCGTCCGCGATCGTCTGCTCGACGTTCTTGATGGTCACCGGGTCGGCGTTGATCGCGAGGACGCAGGCGTCCTCGCAGGGCGCCGGGCAGAGCCGGCCGGTGAACTCGGGGAAGTTGTTCGTCGCGTGCAGCCGCTCGTAGGCGGCGTGCCAGTCTGAGCGGGCGCTGTAGGCGTTCCACTCGGGTATCAGGTTGCCCAGCGGGCAGCCGGTGTGGCAGAAGGGGACGCCGCAGTCCATGCAGCGGCCGGCCTGCTCGCGGACCAGCGGCAGCAGGGCCTGCCCCGCGTACACCTCACGCCAGTCCCCGAGCCGCTCCTCGACGGGCCGCGCCGGAACGGCCTTGCGGGGGATCTTGAGGAAGCCGAACGGATCGGTCACTCGCCGCCTCCCTGACCCGGGTGCGAAAGGTGAGAGGCGCGGTACGGCGCGCCCGAAGCGCGCCGTACATCACCTTTCCCCCAGATTACGCCGTCCGGGCCAATCGGTCCCCGGCCGCGGCAGCGGCGGCTCCAGGCGCACGCCTTCCTCCTTCGCGTGGATCACGTCCTCCAGTGCTTCGCGGTACTCGTCACGCAGGGCGTCCATCCGTCGACCGCGGCGGCCATCGAGATGTCCGGTGTGCCGCGCCGTCCGCCGACCACGTTCTCGATGCCGTCCGGAAGGCCGGACGGCTGAAGACGTGGGACTGGCCGCCCGACGGGCTGGACGCATTGCGGACGTCCTTGGGGGTGGCGCCGCTCGGAGCGACCGCTCCGCGATCAGATCCGTCAAGTCATGTTCAGAACAAGATTGTTTGACGCTTGATGCCGAACGCTTTACCTGATCGCGAAATACGCCATTCACTGTCTTGACCTGCGTGAAGCACCGCCCGAAATAAGGCGAGTTGGCGGCGAATGAGCCCAACCGTCCAGGCCCTGAGCGTCCGTTCAGCGGACGCGGTAGGGCGGAATCCGGACGTGTTTCGGCCAATACCTGACGTGTCCATGGCGCTCATGGAGATCGCTGGCAACCTCTCCACATCCCCAGCAGGACGAGATCGACACGCTCCGCCCGGCCGGCCTCATCCCGGCCGCCGGTTCCACCCCCCACGCATCGAAGGAGTCCGCGTGAAGTCCACGCACCGGCGGAACGCCACCGCCACGGGAGCCCTGTTCGCCGCAGCCGCCCTCCTCACCGTCGGCGTCCAGGCCGGCACCGCCAACGCGCAGCCCGACCCGTCAGCGAACGCGGCCGCCCCCAAGGGCGAGGTCCGCAACCCGGGCGCGCTCCCCGCACAGCTCACCCCTTCCCAGCGCGCCGAGCTCATAGCCAAGGCGCAGAGCACCACGGCCGCCACGGCCAAGGAACTCGGCCTCGGCCCGCAGGAGAAGCTCCTCGTCCGCGACGTGGTCAAGGACCAGGACGGTAGCACCCACACCCGGTACGAGCGCACGTACGAGGGACTCCCCGTCCTCGGCGGCGACCTGGTCGTCAACCGCACCGCGGCCGACCGCACCCAGAGCGTCGGCAAGGCGTCCGAGGCCAAGCTCCAGGGCGTCTCCACCTCCGCCCCGGCCGACGCTCCGACGACCGCCTCCGCGAAGGCCCTCGACGCCGCGAAGGCGGTCGGCTCCAAGGCCGACAAGGCCGACGCCGCCCCCCGCAAGATCGTGTGGATGGCGAACGGCGTGCCGACCCTGGCCTACGAGACCGTCGTCGGCGGGCTCCAGGACGACGGCACCCCCAACCAGCTCCACGTCATCACCGACGCCAAGACGGGCGCGAAGCTCCACCAGTGGCAGGGCATCGAGACCGGTGTCGGCAACACCCACTACAGCGGCCAGGTCACCCTCGGCACCTCGTCGTCCGGTTCGAACTTCACGCTGAACGACGCGGCCCGCGGCGGCCACAAGACCTACAACCTCAACCACGGTACGTCCGGCACGGGCTCGCTCTTCACCCAGTCGACCGACACCTGGGGCAACGGCGCCAACTCCAACGCCGCCACCGCGGGCGCCGACGCCGCCTACGGCGCCGGGGTCACCTGGGACTTCTACAAGAACGTCTTCGGCCGCTCCGGGATCCGCGGCGACGGCGTCGCCGCCTACTCCCGCGTCCACTACGGCAACGCCTACGTCAACGCGTTCTGGGACGACGGCTGCTTCTGCATGACGTACGGCGACGGGACGAACAACAACGACCCGCTGACCTCGCTGGACGTCGCCGGCCACGAGATGTCGCACGGCGTCACCGCGGCCACCGCGGGCCTGGAGTACAGCAACGAGTCGGGCGGCCTGAACGAGGCCACCTCCGACATCATGGGCACGTCCGTCGAGTTCTACGCCAACAACGCGAGCGACCCTGGCGACTACCTCATCGGCGAGAAGATCGACATCAACGGCAACGGCACCCCGCTGCGCTACATGGACAAGCCGAGCAAGGACGGCGGCTCCGCCGACGCCTGGTACTCCGGCGTCGGCAACCTCGACGTCCACTACTCCTCGGGCCCGGCCAACCACTGGTTCTACCTGGCCTCCGAAGGCTCCGGCGCCAAGGTCGTGGGCGGCGTGAGCTACAACTCGCCCACCTCCGACGGCCTGCCCGTCACCGGCATCGGCCGGGACAAGGCACAGCTCATCTGGTACAAGGCGCTCACCACCAAGTTCAACTCCACCACGGACTACGCCGGTGCCCGCGCCGGCACGATCGCGGCGGCGACCGAGCTGTACGGGGCCGGCAGTCCCGAGGTCAACGGCGTCACCGACGCCTGGGCCGCCGTCAACGTCGGCGCCCGTTCGGGCGGCGGCACCCCGACCCCGGGCAAGGTCTTCGAGAGCACGACCCGCGTGGCCATCCCGGACTCCCCCGGCCCCGCGGTCACCTCGTCGGTCGCCGTCACCGGCATCACCGGCAACGCGCCGAGCACCCTCAAGGTCGGTGTGAAGATCACCCACACCTACGTCGGTGACCTCCAGATCGACCTGGTGGCCCCCAACGGGACCTCGTTCCGCCTGCAGAACTCCTCCTCGGACTCCACGGCGAACCTGGACAAGACCTACACGGTGAACGCCTCGGCCGTGGCGGCCAACGGCACCTGGAAGCTGAAGGTCCAGGACAAGGCCGCCGCCGACGTCGGCACGATCACCGACTTCAAGCTCACCTTCTGACCGACCGACCGGCCATGGTCTGAGACAGGTGCCCGGAGCCACCACGGCTCCGGGCACCTCCGCATGCCCGAACCGGGGGCCCGCCCGCCGACTCAGATGCCGAGGTACGGAGCGACGGTGGCGGCTGTCGTCGAGGCCTGGAGGTAGCTCGTCGCGTGGTGGAAGCGGAACAGGCCGCTGACGGTGGTGGTGTGGTCGAGACTGATGCCGTCGAAGAAGCCTGCGAGGTGGGGAGGGACTGCGACCGGGTCGCCGGGGTCGGCGATGTTGACCCAGCGCGTGCCGCCCGGCATGCGGACTCCTCTCGGGGCGGGGCCGTCCGGGCGGGGTGCGGGGGTGAGCCGGTCGAAGACCGCTCGCGGGAGCGCCAGGGGCGAGCCCAGGGTGAGGAACAGTTCGGGCTGCAGTTCCGGGTGGGCGTGCAGGGCTTCGTAGGCGACGACCGAGCCCAGGGAGTGGGCGATCAGGATCCTGGGCCGGTGGCGGGCGATCCGTTCCGCCACTTCCTCCCGGGCCGCCAGTCGCTCGTGGGCGTCGGGGGCTCTCAGGTAGGCGGCGACCTCACCGCACCACATGCGCAGGAACACCCGCAGCGGCCCCTCCGCGAGGTCGAACCGACGGGCCACCCAGGACGAGAAGGCCCTCAGCGGTATCGTCGCGTGCCCCTGTGCCGCCTCGTCCGGTACTCCCAGCGCGCGGGCCAGCCCTTGCAGGATCTCGGACGCCGCATCGTCGAGGAGGTCGTCGTCCCCCGACCCCTGGGCGACGTGTTCGCCGGCCAGTTTGTCGGCGTAGTAGGCGAAGTCGAGGTCGAGCCGGTCGGGCGCGACGCCGAGACCGCCGGCCAGGTGACGGGTCCAGAGGGCGGCCTTCAGTGCGCGGAGCTCCTCCGAGCGGGGTGCGCGGACTCCGGCTCCGAAGCTGTTCCCGATGCCGTGGACGGCGACGATCCGCAGGGCCGGGGCTGGGGCGAGGGGGCTGGTCAACGGATCCTGCCTTTCAGGGGTGTGGTGACGTCGAGTACGACGACCTCGTTGACGACGCCTAGGACGACCGTGCCGTCACGGGTGACGGCCACGGCACTACAGGTGCTGGGGAGATGGAAGGTGGACAGGCAGGTCCCGGTGTTCAGGTCCCACAGCCGCGCGGTCCCGTCCTCGCTTCCCGTGACCGCGTACGGGCGGCCTTCCAACTCCGCGACGGCGACCGCCCGTACCGCGCCGTTGTGACCGACCAGGGTGCGCAGGCAAGTCCCGGTGTTCAGGTCCCACAGCCGCGCGGTCCCGTCCTCGCTTCCCGTGACCGCGTACGGGCGGCCTTCCAGCTCCGTGACCGCGACGGTGTACACCGCGCCGGTGTGACCGGCCAGAACGCGCCTCTGCACGAGCTTTTCGGGGGAGAGGTCCCAGATCAACACGTCGCCGAAGGCGCCGCAGTCGATCGCGTGTGGACGTCCTCCCAGCGAGGCGACTGCGATGGCGTAGGTCCTGTAGACCTGGTAATGCCCGTTGGCGGCGTAGCCCCTCCGGGCGCCGGTGGCCAGGGCCCAGGCCTCGACCACCCCGTCACCGTCCATGTCGATGGTCGTGGTGATCACGTGCGGGTCACCGTGCAGTACGGCCAGCGCCGCCGGCATCTGGAAGCGCCGACCGGTGCGGATGGTGCGTACGACGTCGCCGGTGGCCGGGTCCCACAGCTTGACCTCGTCCTGTCCGGTGCCGACGACCACGATCGGGCGGCCGTCGAGTTCCGCGACCGTGATCGTGTACACCTCGCGACGGAGACCGGTCAGGGTGCGGACGCACTCGCCGGTGGCCAGGTCCCACAACCGCACCGATCTGTCTCCGTCACCGCCACCGGTGACGGCGTACGAACGGCCGTCCAGCTCCACCACCGCGACGGCCGTCACCGCGCCGGTGTGGCCCGCCAGAGCCTGACGGGGAACGCTCCTGGCCAGGTCCCAGACCCGCACCTGACCGTCCCAGCCGGCGCCGAGGACGTGCGGGCGGCCGTTCAGCTCCGTCACCGCGACCACGGGAACGTTCTCGGTGTGGCCGGTGAGGGTGTGGACGCACTCGCCGGTGGCCAGGTCCCAAACCCGCACCTGACCGTCGTGGCTGCCGGTGAAGACGTGCGGCCCGCCGTGCACCTGTGCCACGACGGCCGTGGACACCTCCTCGGTGTGGCCGGTCAGGGTACGGACGCACCCGCCGGTGGTCAGGTCCCAGACGTCCACCTGACCGTTACGGCGCGCGGTGAAGGCGTGCGGGCGGCCGAACGCCTCGGCCACCGCCACGACGTCCGTCAGGCCGTCGAAACGTCCCATCGGGATGGTCCATGTGTCAGTGACCGGGTCCCACTGCCGGACCCGCGCGTACGCGCCCCAGCCGGCCACGCCCTCGACGATCGCGTACAGTCGGCCGCTCAATACGACCAGCTTCTTCGCCCGCGGGTGGACCATGTCGCGGTTGTACCTTCCCGCCGCCACGCTCCAGCCCTCTTCCGCCAGGCGTGCCGGAGCATGGGCGGGCTTTCCGGTCGCCGGCTTCCAGACCCGCACCTGTCCGTCTTCGGCACTGGTGATCGCGTAGGCCCTGCCCTTCAGCTGCCCGACCGTCACTGCCGTCACGTCCGCGGTGTGACCGGTCAGCGTGCGGACGCGGGCCCCGGTGGCGATGTCCCACACCTGTACCTGCCCGTGCCGGCCGTCGACGAGCAGGACCGGCCGGCCGTCCAACTCCGCCACGGCCATCGCCCGCGTGAGGCCGGTGAGCGGCACGGTCCGGATCAGCACTCCCGTGGTGAGGTCCCACACTTCGGCCGGCTGCAGAAAGCCGACGGTGATCACGTGCGGGCGGCCGTCCAGCTCCACCACCGCCATCGACAGGCCGTAGCCCGGCTCGCCGAGCCTGGGCAGGACGCGGACCAGAGACGGTGAGACCTGGCTCCCCGTGGCCCACCGCACGCGCCAGTCGGGGTCGCCCGGCAACTCGGCCCGCAGCCTCCGGTGACCGAAACGGGCCGCGTCCAGGGCCAGCAGCTGGCGCCTGGCTCCCGCGGGCAAGTCCCGGTGGACGCCCCAGGAGGCCCGGTACACGGCGGCGTTCAGCTGGGCCTGGTCGGAGCGGGTGAGGGTCATGGCCTCCGCGAGGCCATGAGGATCCGCGTGGATGAGGAAGCCGATGTCCTCGATGAGAGCGTCGACCCGGCCGGCGTCCACCGCGTGCCGAGCGATGTGCCGCAGCAGGTACGGGAGGGCACGCTCCCACTGCGGACGGCCCTCGTCATCGCGGTCCACGCATCCCATCAGCCGCTCGTACAGCGCGACGCGCAGGGAGGCTCCTGTCGTGGTCCGCCCGGCGCCGTCCGTTGCGGGGTGCGCTCCGGCCGGGTCGTCCCGCATCCAGTCCGCGAGGCCCTCGTGGAAGAGCCGGTAGAGGGTGGTTCCGTCGTCGTCGACCTCGCGGCGCAGGTAGAAGCGGGCCTCGCCGTCGAGGAGTTCTTGCAGTTCCTTCCACGGGACCGGGCCCTCGTCCCCGGATGCGGTGAAGGCCACCGCGGCCTCGGCGAGTACGGATTCCGGCATCCCCCGGCCCTGTGCGAAGGCAAGGGCCGTCAGTACCGGGCGCAGGAGCGGACGTGCGCGGTGGCGTCGCAGGTCGAGGTCGAGGAAGGCGGGGAGGGTGCGGGGGACGGCGCGGCCCAGGTCGGCGGCTTCCTCCACGGTGTCGCGGGCTTCCTCCGTGGTCAGGAGGTAGTGGACGTAGAGCCCGGCGGTCAGGAACTCCCCCCATTGCAGGGCATCGCGCCGTTCGTGCGGATCCTGGTCGTCGTGGTCGGTGAGTTGCCCGGCGATGGCCCCCGCGAGGGCGTTGCGTGCCGGGCGGCGGGAGGCGTCGGCGTAGGGGGAGCCGTCGGTGGTCAGGAGCCGGCTGACGTACGTGCCGAGTGCGCTGCGGAGCGTGGCCGGGCCGGTCGTGCTGAGGTCGGTGCAGCCGTTGTGGGCCTGGGCGAGGTCGATCAGTGCGCGGAACCGCGGGTCGTCGCGGGTGCCGACCAGCAGTCGCAGCCGGTTCCCCGGCGTCCGTGCGTGCTGCGCGAGGGGGATCAGGACGGTGGTGGTGAGGTCTTCGGGCAGGATCGCTTCGTCGAGGGCGTCGACGATCACGGTGACCGGAGGTCCGTCGGCCGGCAGCAAGTGCAGCAGGAAGTCGGCGGGTTCCTTGATCGGGTCCGGCGGCTCCGCGTCCGGCTCGGCGGGGTGGCCACCGGATACCCGCGGTGGATCGGCCGGGCCGCGGATGTGGCGCAACTGGCGGGCGAGGGAGTCCACGATCTGCTCGCGCGCGAGCCGGCGGGCGTGGACCACCGCGATCCGCTCGTTCCTCCCCGGTGCCCGCTCGCCGAGCGCCCGCCAGAGCAGCTCGGTGTGTTCGCGCAGCAACGGGTGGGCGGCACAGACGAGGATGCCCAGCAGCGCGGACTTGCCCGCACCGGGTTTGCCGGTGACGACGCGCAGGCCGGGTGCGGGCGTGGTCCCGTCGAGCCAGGGGGTGAGTTCGCCGAGTTCCTCCTCGCGGCCCGCGAAGTAGCCCTTCTCCCAGCCCCGGCCGACGGGCTCGGCGCCCCCGGCGCGGCGCATGAAGTGCCCGGGGTCCATCCCCGCCCAGTCCGTGAGCCGGGCGATCTCCGGTGGCAGACCGGCGACGGGGTTTCCGTCCTCCCGGTAGGCGGGGTTGGGGAAGAACGGCAGATGGGAGAGGTCCGCGTGGGAGGGTACGAGGCTCGTGCCGATCCGCTGTTCCAGGCCGTCGGCCCGCTGCCACAGGCCGTCCACCGCGTGGCCGATCTCCCGCCAGACGGCGGGCGCCGGGATGTACCGGACGGACGGATCGAAGCGGATCTCGCCCGATCGGTACTTGGCCAGTACGCTCACCAGCGCCCGGCTGAGCCGGAAGTCGTACGCCCGGTCCGTGGGGCCGGTGGCGGCCAGGACCCAGGCCCGGCGCGCGGCCGGGTCCATCTGTCCGTGCCACGACAGGACGGCCGGCTGCCCCGCGTGGCAGACGTCCAGGATGAACAGTGTCATCGGCCGGTGGTCCGGTCGGTCGTCCTCGATCAGCTCGATCCACCGGCTCACCGGCGGCTTCATGGGTCTGCCCGCACCGTCCAGGAGGTACAGCTGCCCGCTGCCGTGGCGGGCGAGTTCGCCGTGCCCGGCGAAATGCACGACCAGCACGTCGGCGTGCGCGCTTTCCAGCGCTGCCTCGACCAGCGCCGCGAAGTTCCGGCCCGGGGCGGTCACCTCGACCACTGTGTAGCCGAGACCGGTGAAGGCCCGCGCGACCTGCGAGGCGTGTTCGGGGGCGTTCTCGAGTGGGTCCAGCTCGGGCCTCGGCGAGTCACCGTCCTCGGTGCGCTCGAGGGGCTGGCCGAACGACAGCACCAGATGCCGCGGCCGCAGCGCGTCCCCCGAGCCGTCCGCCGCTTCGTCCGCCACGTCTCCCGCCCTGCCCACGCTCTCCCCGGCACCACCGAAGATAGAGACTCCGTGACCTCTGTGTCAGGGCAACGGGGAGATCACCTGGCCGGGGTCGTACCGCGCAAGTCGCGTACGCCGGATGCCTGGCGGGGGGGGCACCGCGACATCGCTTGAGGCGTCGCTGCCGTCGGGGAAGGCGAACCCGCCGCCGACGGCGGTGGCCTGGTGGAGAATGCGGACGGGAGCCCGGCCCAACGACAGCCCCGCGTGCGAGGCTTTCGTGCGTCACAGGATCATCACAGACCACCCAGAGCAACCCCAGCACGGCGAAGCTGACCCGATGCGCACACACCACGCCATCACCGTCCTCGCCGCCGCCGGGATCCTCACCCTCACCGGCTGCTCCAGCGACACCAAGGCACCGGCCGCCGCAAGTCCGGCGCCAAACGCCACGAAAGCCGCGCCGTCCGCAGACCCGAACGCGCCCGCCTCGGCCGCCGCTGCCGCCGGCACCCCGCCCAGCCCTGCGCCTGCCCAGCGCGCCACGTACCTCGCGGCGCTCAACGCGATCGACCCCGAGATCGTCGACGGCAAGGACGACAAAGCCGTCTCACGCGGGCTCAGCCAGTGTCAGGCTATGAAGGACGAGAAGGACATCACCAAGCGCGTCAGCCAGGTCGAACAGCGGTTCATCGGGCCGACTCACCCCAACGGGTTCGGGACCACCAAGAGCGCGGGCATCCTCGTGGCCGTGGAAGCGAACCTCTGCCCCACCTACTGACCACCGGGACCACCCGGGGCAGGCTCCCAGGCGGCCCGCGGAGGAGAGCGGATCACCGGGGATCTCACACGTCGGAGAGCCGATCCGTCCAGTCGACGCCTAGCGTATGCGCGAGCCGCTCCATCGCCTCGGCGGTGCGCCCGTAGGCGACGAGTTCGAAGTCGCCGTAACCGCTGTTGAGCCCGACGATCACGTCAAGGCCACCGAAGTACTCGGTGTGGGCTCCGAGTTCGCGCCACGGCAGGAAGCCCATCGGCCGGAGCGAGGCCCGGACACGGTCCGCCACACCGGGGCCGGCCTGCCCTCCTCGTCCAGCCCGGAGACCAGGACCTGCGGGTCCGCGAGGCCGGCGCGTGCAGCGGCGTAACCCCACTCGTTTCATCCGCAGAAGACGTCCTCGGCCACGGACGCGCCCTTATTCCACCCGTCCGAGAACGCCTTGTTGGCCGAGGCCGGAGCCTTGGCATCGCAGTTGGCGCGTACGGCGTCCCAGCCCGCGATGAGGCCCGCCTTGTAGGTCGTGCCCGGGGTGGTGGTCGGCTTCGTTCCTCCCGTGCACACGGTGGTGCGGCCGCCTTGGGTGACCGCGTACCTGTCGTCGGGCTTGTTCCCGATCTGGAAGGCTCCGGCGTCCGGGACGTTGAAGGAGGTCGTGCCTCCGCGCGGCGAGGACAGTTCGGCCCGCCCCTGCGCGAACCCCTGGCCCGCGACGGTGACCCGGTCCGCCGAGTCGGCGGCGGACACGGTGCAGGTCGCAGCGGGTGCGGCGGAGGGCTGGGCGGCGTACGCCGCCGTCGGCGACGCGGCGAGCGCCGCAACGCCCAGCGCGATCAGGGCAGCGGAGGTGCGTGCGTGTCGGCGCATGGTTGCACTCCTCGGCAGGGGTCCTGGGGGAACGGCTCGTGGCCCGTGGCGTCCGGTACGGCTTCGCGTTGACCGGCAGCAGTCAGTCCATCGTCTCCGACCGGGTCCGGGGTGTCGACCGCACGGACTACGAGGGGCCTGTTTGCAGAGTCCCGAGGGATGGGTCAGCCTGGGAAGACGGAGGCTCGTGCCCGTTGCCTGGTGCCTGGCGCCGGTGGCGCCGCGGCGGGGCGGGGGCGGGGCAGGGCCGGACGAGACCTGCGGGAGGATCCACGGCCGCGCTCGGTGACCTCGTCGGGATCCGACGCGAGGACCGTGCAGGTTCTCGGGCAAGAGCTGGACTGACATACGAGCGCAGCCGCCGCGCCGGAACGATTCTCCTGCCGCCTCAGTCCTCGTCCGTGGCGACGACGACCACGGCACGCCCACTGCCGATTCCCACCATGGCCGCGTCAAAGGTGGCCTCGGTGACCGGTGTCCACGTGACGTTGCCGAGGGCCGCCTCCCGGTAGGCGGCATGGCCGTTGGCACGCCAGTCGGCGTCCGGCCCCAACAACTCCGCCAGCCCAACCGCGATGGCCTCGGCCAGGCGGCGCATCGCCCCGTCGGTGCCACCGCCCCGGTAGGCGAGGGGGCGGACCAGCGTGGCCGCCGTCCAGGACGGCACCTCGTCCGCAGGAATCCGCCTCGCCAGCGCGGCTTCCATCCGGTCCGGGGTGCGCGGGCCGCCGTGCCCGTGGTCGCAATCGCCGCAGTCCGGAGCGAGCAGTCCCGTGGGCGCCAGGACGTCCCAGCACAGCTGTCCGTGGCTGCGGCCGTCGTCGGGACCGAGGTGGACGATCCGGCCCGCGTACTCGCCCCACTCCGCCAGCCACATGCCGAGGTCGGCATCAGACCCCAGATCGTATGCCGGGGGCTTGTCGAACGACAGATTCACGGTTCTCCCTCGGTCAGGTCGTCTCTTCCCGATCTTGCCTGACCCGCGCCGCCCGTGACTTGACCGGCAGGATCTGGAGAGACGACGACCTATCGGCCGGCGGTCGGGTCGGGCAGCGGCCTGCCTTCGCACGAGGCGTCCTCGGCCGGCATCCGGCCCTCGACGAGGAAGCCCTCGACGTACGCGTCCACGCAGGGGTTGTGCGACTGGTAGACGCCGTGGTCGCCGCCGCCGACGGTGATCAGCCGGGAGCCGGCCGTCCCCCGGTGGGCCCGCAGCGCGCCCTCGTGGTAAGTGGCCGGATCGTGGAGCGAGTTGAGCATCATGATCGGCGGCAGCCCCCGCCCGGTGACCTGCACCCGGGGCGCCCGGGAGCGCGGCCAGGCGGCGCAGACCGAGGCGAACGTCAGCTCACGGGCTCCGGCCATCGGGTACGCGGCGCCGTCGGCCGCGCTCCGGCTGACCCAGTACGCGCTGTCGTGGTTCCACGGGGTGTCCTGGCAGATGACGGAGAAGAAGTCCGCCGCGAACTGCGCCCCCAGCGGGTGCTTCAGCTTCTCGGCCAGGGCCTCGCGTGCGGCCGGCGGAGCCGCCTGCGGCTGCTCCAGGACACCGAGCAGCATCGCCAGGTCGGGGAAGCGGTCGCCGCTGTAGATGAGGGAGGTGGCGGCGGCGTCGAGGTGGTTCGGGGTGACCACCGTCCCCTCCAGGTCCAGGGGGTGATCGCCCAGTGTGCTGCGCAGCCGCTCGTACGAGGCCTTGGCCTCCTCGGCGGTCCGGCCCCGGTGGTACGTCGCGTCGTTCTCGGCGAGCCAGGGCAGGAAGTCCTGTTCGAACCGACGCTGGAAGCTCATCGGCTGGCCCGTCAGGAATTGCTGCCAACTGCCCGTGAAGCCGATGTTGCTGTCGAGCACCACCCGGTCGACCCGGCGCGGGAACTCGGTCGCGTAGTAGGCGCCGAGGAAGGTGGCGTACGAGGGGCCGTAGTAGGACACCTTCGACTCGCCGAGCAGCGCCCGGAACAGGTCCATGTCGTGCACGGCCTGGTCGGTGGTGATGTACGGGAGCAGGTCGCCCGACCGCCGCTCGCAGTCCCGTACGAAGTTCCGCGCCCGGTCCACGGTGGCGTCCACGGCCCGGGGAGAGCGGTCACGCAGGTCGCCGCTGGTGAACAGGGCGTCCACCGCGTCCTGGTCGGAGCAGATCACCTGCGTACTGGCCCCGACCCCGCGCTGGTCGAAGCCGACGACGTCGTACGAGGCCGCCAGCTTGGGCGAGTACGCCGCCAGCCCCGCCGGCCGGCCCAGCCCCGAGGCGCCCGGCCCGCCGGCCGCCATCATCAGC
Source organism: Streptomyces sp. NPDC096339 (assembly GCF_044762985.1). NCBI lineage: Bacteria > Bacillati > Actinomycetota > Actinomycetes > Kitasatosporales > Streptomycetaceae > Streptomyces > Streptomyces sp. NPDC096339. Next base: position 184,831 of record NZ_JBIWFI010000009.1, read on the forward strand.
ACGCCCCGCCGTGCGGCGGGGTCCGCGGCCCGGTGCCGGGACACCGCGACGGTCAGGTCCGCCCCCGTGCCCGGGTGGTACCAGTCGCGCGGCACCGTCATGGAGGCGCACTCCAGCGCGCCGGACTGGCACGGCTGCCAGTCGAGGCGCTGCTGCGCGTACCGCGCGGGCACGGCCGGCGCGCCGCCCTTGGTACCGGCGGCGGTAGCCGGCGACGCGGGCAGGGCGGCGAGCGCGAGCAGCCCGCACGCGGCGGCCGTGGCCCACCGCGCGGGCTTCTTGAAGAGGTGCATGTGGATGGTTCCCCCGGTCGGATCGATTCGGTACGCCCCGATCCTCCGAGAACTCGGCCCGCCGGACGATCCCCCCACTGCCCGCATCCGGGGTGGTGCCAGCACCACCCCCGGCTGCGGTGACCGCCTGGCGGTCGGGCCTGCTCGATGCTCATCAGCACGCCGTCGGGCCCGTCAATCGGGATCTCGGCCGGCGCGACGGCCGACCGCGAAGCACCGCACCGCCGACACCTGAGCAGCCTTTCGACCGGGGGTGGGTGGTACGCGTGCGCCGGAGATGGCAGGCCTGACGACGGTGGATCGCCCCTTCTCGTACCCCCTCACGCTGCGCAATGGGCGATGGCCCGACCGTCGTTGGGGGTGCCGCGGTCATCGTTGGCGGGGTGGTACATCAGAACGTGCCAGGTGTCGTCGGGGGTATTCGTGCCGATCCGGTTCGAGGCGGTGGGGACGAGCCCGTCGCCCAGAAGGTGACCGCCGGAGATCGCCTTCTGGCCGGGAGGACAGACGGCGAAGCTCGAACGACTCTCACCCGGAGGCACCGTGACGATCTCTCCCAAAGCCGGGGTCGTGTCGGCGGTCCCGGCCGGCCCCGTCTCGCCCTGCCGGTCCTGCTCGTTCCAGGTGACGGTGATCTCGCGGGAGCGGCATCGCGCGCCCCCTCGAAGTCGATGACGCGGAGGCCGCCCGTCGTTCCGGCATTGGTTTTGCCCGCTCCCCCGGCTCGGGGGCGCGGCGGGGCTGCGGATGCCCGCCGAGTCGGCGCCGTACGCCACGACCAGTCGCCAACCGCAAGGCGAAGGGCACCGGAAGCGGGCGGCCCGGCGGCCACCGCCGGGCCGCTGTTTCCGGTGCCCGATCGGGCCCCGGGCCGCACGACGCGCCACCTGCCGGCACGCCCGGACGGCCCTACGGGAAGGCGTCGTCGGAATCGTCGTGCCAGGAGGTGTCGTCCTCCCAGCCGTCGTCGTGGCCGTCGTCGTGGCCGTCGTCGTAGCCGTCGTCCTCCGGCCCGTGCAGGCCGTCGTCCCGGTTCTCCCAGTGCGGCTCTTCCTCCCCCGCCTCCGGCAGGAGCGCGAGCGCCGCCCCCGGCACGCTGTCGTGTCCGTCCGCCCCGGCGGCGTCGGTGGGATGGCCGTCGTCGCCGAGGGGGTGGTCGGACGCGTCCCACGGCGTCCGCGTCACCGCCCACACGGCGATGCCCGCGCCGGCCGCCGGGATGGCCCCGGCGGCCACCGTCCGGGCCCAGCCCGTACGGTGTTCCGCCGGGGCCGCCCCGCCGTGACCCGGCCCGGGGTACGGCGGTATGAGACCACGCTCGGCCCCGGCGCGCGGGGCGTGGACCCAGCCGCGCGCCCGGAACCCCTTCCCCGGGACGGTGACCAGCAGGGGCGAGAACTGGTCGGCGGACGGTTCCCCGTACTGCTGGGTGAGCACGTCCCGGTAGAGGTCGTCGGTGACGGCGAGCGCCAGGTCGCTGTCCTGGCGTCCACCGAGGACCTCGCGCAGTTGGCGGGAGTCCAGGACCCGGCAGGCGTGGACCACCGCGTCCCCGACGAAGCCCGTCGCCGCGTCGTGCACCAGCCCCTGGGCCACCGATGCGCGCAGCCGGATCCGGCCACCAGGCCCGGGCCGGCGGTTGAGCTGGTGCAGCGCGCTGCGCAGTGCCCGGATGACGCCGGGGAGGGCATGTCCCTCATCGATACCGGCCGGCATGACGAGGAGTTGGCCGTCGCCCTGGTCCTGTCGGGCGCAGCCGGTGGGGTCCACTCCGGCGGCCCTGCATGCCTGGAAGACCGCCCAGAGCAGCCGGTCCTGCACGTCGAGGGCCGCGGGGTTGGGCCGGCTGCTGTACTTCTCCACGTCCACGACGAGGCACAGCCTGCGCACGGCGGGCGGCGGGCGGCGGGTGCGGGGTGCGGGCCACGGGTCGGCTCCCTTCGGGGATGGGGGAAACGGGCGGGAAGCGGGCGCCGGAACTCCCTCGCCGGAGGGAATCCGCCCGGCCGGCGCCTCCTAACCTCGCGGTACCGCCGACGCGCGGAGGACGGTCGGCCCGCAAAGGGCCGCGCCGTCGGCGGCGCTGTCGGCCGCGTCGTCAGCATCCTCAGCGTCGTCGGCGTCGTCAGCGGGCGATCAGACGTCATCGTGGTCGTCGTCGTAGGAGTCGTAGGAGTCGTGGTCGTCGTGGTCCTCGTGCGTATCGCCGTCGTCGTAGGCGGTGTCGTACTCGTCGTCGTAATCCGGCTCATGGCCGTCCTCGCCGGCCGTGTACGAGGACACCGAGGTGTAGCCGGTGCCGTCGGCGGCCTCGATGACATCGTCCTCGGTCAGCCGCCCGTCGTCCCACGTGTGCGCGTCGCCGGTGCTCATGGGGCCCCTCCCCTGGTCGGTCGCCCACATGATGGCGGCACCCGGCCAGGCCGTCGAGAGGATCGCGAAAACGCTGTGCGGTGGGCCGCGTGATGGGCACAATGGGCGCCTTCCGGGCACCCGGAGCGGGCACCCGGGCAGGGGAACGGGACGTGGAGAACCAGAACGATTTCGACGGGGCGGCCGAGGCGCTGCGCGCCTGCGCCCGGCACGTCGAGCGGGGCGGGGCCGCCGCCGAGACGCTCGCGGAGGAACTGCGGCGGGCCGCGGACCAGTTGGGCGAGCCGATGCGGCTGGCGGTGGCCGGGCAGATCAAACGGGGCAAGTCGACCCTGGTCAACGCCCTGCTCGGCGAGGAGATCACGCTGACGGGCCAGCTCGAACTCACCTACACCGTGGCCGAGTTGTGCTTCGCCGAGCAGCGGGTGGTGACCGTCCACCATCAGGACGGCGGCTCGGAGCAGGTCACCCCGGCCGACTTCCACCGGATGACCAACCGGAGCGAGGACGCGGCGCGGCTGCTGGGGCGGGTGAGCCGGGTCGAATACGGCCTGCCCAACGAACTGCTTCGTTCCTTCCGCCTGGCCGACACCCCCGGGCTGGGCAGTGTGCACGGGCTCGACTCCGAAGGGACCCGCGCCTACCTGAGGATCTCGGCCTTCGACGGGGTCTCCGACCGGGCCGCGCACGAGGAGGCGTTACGGGCGAGCGGCCGGACAGGAGAGAGCGTCCACGAGGACAGCGTGCGGGAGGTGGAGGGGGCCGACGCGGTGCTGTACCTGTTCGACCGGGGCCTGCACGACCGCGACCGGGCAGGGGTCTCGGACTTCCTGGGCGGCGGCGGGCTCGGGCTGACCCCGATGAGCGCCTTCGGCGTACTGAGCCGCTGCGACCAGCAGTGGCCGCCAGGGCCGGACCTGCCCGGCGACAACGACCCGCTGACCTGGGACCCGATGGCCGAGTCGGCCCGCATCGCGGAGGGACTGATGGGCCGGCCCGAGGTGCGGGGGCTGTTCTTCGCAATGGTCCCGGTGGCCGGGCTGCTGGGGTTGGGCGCGCAGACGCTGACCTCCGACGAGCTCGACCACCTGACCGACCTGGCCCGCGTCGAGCCCCGCCGGCTGACCCGCCGGCTCGCGGACGCCGGCCGGTTCGGCTCCGCCGAGCAGGTGCGGGACGTGGACCTGCCGGCCGCCCACCGACTCGCGCTGGTGCAACGGCTCGGCGTCTGGGGCATCCACCTGGCCTGCGGTCTGCTGCGCGACGGGGCGGGCGAGGAGGAACTGCGGGCGCGGCTCGTGGAAGTCAGCGGAGTCCGCGGGCTGCGCGACCTGATCGTCCGCCACTTCGGCAACCGCGCGACCCTGATCAAGCTCGGGCAGGGACTGCAGCGGGCCGGGCGGGAGGTCGCCATCATGCGGCGCGACGCCCTGCGCGGCGGCACACCGCCGCACCGCTCCCTCGGTGAGACCGCCGGCAGGCTGGAGCGGCTGCGGGACCGCACCCCGGGCTTCGCCGAACTGGAAGTACTGGAGGCCCATTACCGGGGCGAGTTGGCCCTCGCGCCGGCCGAGATCGAGCAGTTGCTGCGGATCACCGGGGAGTACGGGACGGACACCGCGGCCCGGCTGGGCCTGCCCGCGGACGCCCCCCGCGAGGCACTGGCCGAGGCCGCCCTGGCCGGTGTGCGGCGGTGGGCGACGCGCGAGGTGGACCCGGGCCTGGACCGGGCCTCGCAACGGGCCGCCGGGTGCGTGCGAAGGGGGTACGAGCACCTGCTCGACCGGGTCGGGGCGGCGTAGCCCCGCACACGGCGACCGGGCGGGGAGTACGCGGACCCACGGGCGGGACCGGCCCGCCGGAGCACCACCGGGCACCGCCTGCACCGTCGGCAGGCCCGGGGTGCGGCCCGGCCGTATGCATCGAGCGGGTGCGTCGAGCAGGTGCACCGAGCGGGGCGGGTCGAGCGATCACGACAAGGGCGCCGCCGAACGCGGCGACACGAGGGGAGGGCATGGCCATGGACACACCCAAGGATCCGCGGGAGCGCACGGAAGGCCGGCTGCCGGGCCGGATCTTCGGGCGGCGGACCGCGTCCCGCCACGAGGAGGGGCTGACGGCCGAGCTGGACCTCCAACGGGCCCGAGCCTCCCTCGCCCGCGAGGAAGCGGACGCGGCCCGGGAGGAACTGGCCGAAGCCACAAGCGAGTTGAGTCGACTGCGGCAACTCGCGACCCAGGCGGCACGGACCGCACGCGAACTGGCCGAACAGCGGGAGGAGTCCCGCAAACTGGCCGTGGACCTGCGCGACCTGCGGGAGGCGGCACTGCGACCGCACCCGGTGCTGGCGGAGCTGATCCGTACCGCCGACCAGCTCGTGGACGTACGGGACGGGACGGAGTCGGGCCGGCTGGAACCGCAGGCGGTCCTGCGCTGGCTGGAGCGCCGGATCCGGACGCTGCTGGCCGAGTCGGAGCTGACCGAGGTACGGGACACCGGACCGGTGGACCCGGCGCGGCACGAGGTCCTGCGCGGCGTGCCCGCCGGACCGGGCGGGCAGTCGGGGTGGATCGTGGCGACGGTCCGGCCGGGCTACCGGTGGCGGGAGCTCATGTTGCGCCCGCAGCAGGTGGTCGCCACCGCTCCGGGCCCCGACGCGGCGGCCGCCCCGGACATCGCCCCCGCTCCCGAGGCGGGCACGGGGGCCGGTAGCCGGGAAGTACAGGTCAGCGAGCCGGGTGACGTCCCGCAAGGGGAACACGCGCGGCGCGACGAACCGCGCGGGGCGACGCAGCGCCCGCAGGGCTGAGCCGTCCCGCGCACCGGCGCGGCACGAAGGGCGGCCGTCGTGGGGGCGGCCGGCGGATCCCCGGGAGACCGGGGCAGGGCAAGGCAAGGGAGAGCACGGCATGTCCGCACTCGTCTACGGAATCGACTTCGGCACGTCCAACTCGTCCATCATGGTGGGCACCGCGGAGGGCGGTCTCGTCCGGGTCACCGACCCCGTCTCCGGGCAGAGCGCCATACCGACCACCGTCGGCCTCGCCCCCGACGGCAGGCTGCTGGTGGGCGCCGCGGCCGACCGCACCAAGGCCCAGCGCCCGGCCGACTACCGCCGGAACTTCAAGCGGGACATCGGCTCGCAGACCGGGCAGCCGCTCGGCGAGCGCGCGTACACCCCCCGCGAGCTGGCGGCCAGGGTCCTCGAGTTCCTCCGCGAGCAGGCCGAGAAGGCGGTGCCCGGCCGCCCCGACCGGGTGGTGATCACGGTCCCGGTGACCTGGGAGCGCTCGCGCCGCGACGAGATCCTGAAGGCAGCCGTCGAGGCGGGCTTCCCCCGCAAGCTGGTCAAGCTGGAGTCCGAACCGGTGGCGGCGGTGCGGGCCACCTTCGCCGACGCCCTCCAAGGGCCGGGCACGGTGCTGGTCTACGACCTCGGCGGTGGCACCTTCGACTGCGCGGTCGCCGAACGGCAGCCCGACGGCAGGTTCGAGGTGCTCGCGAAGGGCGGTACGGAGACCGTGGGCGGGGCCGACTTCACCGACAGCGTGGTGCGGCTGCTGCGCGAACGGTTCACCGGGCCCGTGGCCGAAGTGCTCGACGGCCCTGCGGCTGACGAGGACGTGCTGCGCCGCCGCCACCAGCTCCTCGACACCTGTGAGACGGCCAAGATCCGGCTCTCGCACACCACCCGCCACGAGGCCCTGCTGGCGGAGCTGCGGGAACCGGTGGAACTGACGCTGGAGCGGGCCGATCTGGAGGAACGCGTGCGTCCGGCGCTGCTCGGCACGCTGTCGGTGTGCGAGTCGGTGCTCGCGGAGGCGGGCATGACCTGGGAGGACCTCGACAGGGTGGTACCCGTCGGCGGCGCGAGCCGGATGCCGCTGGTGGGCGCGATGTTGGCCGAACGCTGCGGCGACGTCGCGGCCGTACAGATCGTCGACGAGCCCGAACTGGCGGTCGTGCGCGGGGCCGTGCTCACCGCGCGTCGGCAAATGGAGGCCCGCGAGGCCGCACGGCTGGCGAAGGAGGAGGAGAAGACCCGCAAGGAGGCCGAGGAGCGGGCCAGGGAGGAGGCCGCGGCGGAGCGCAAGCGCCGCGAGCGCAACGAGCGGCTGGAGGCCAAACGCCGCGAGGAGCGGCAGGCCGAGGCCCGCGCCGCGGCCGCGTCCGCCCCGTCCGCCGTGTTCAAGCCACCGACGACATCGTCCTCGTCCTCGATGAGCGAGACCGGGAAGATGGCGCTGATCGGGGCCGGTCTGGGGCTGATCGTCGGAGGCATCGCCGCCGGCATCACCAATGCCCCGTTCCTCATCGTCATCGGCGTGATCGGCGGAGCGATCTACTTCGGCATCAACGCGAACGGCTGAGGGACGGACACCACACCATGTCGAAGACCCTTCTGGACCGGCTGCGCGCCGACGTCCTGGCCTTCCACTCCACCGTCCTCGGCGTGCTCGACGAGGACTCCGCCGCCACCCGCCGCCGCGTGCTCGCCGAGAGCCGCGACCGGCTGGCCTCCGAACAGTTCTTCGTCGTGGTCTGCGGCGAGTTCCGGCGCGGCAAGTCCAGCCTGCTCAACGCCCTGGTCCGGCGCCGCCGGCTCTTCCCCGTCGACGTCGACGTCACCACCTCGGTGGTCGCCACCCTGCGCTGGGGGGAGCGCGAACGTGCGCTGATCTGCCCGCTGCCCGACCCCCACCGCCCCGACGAACGCCCGGATCCCTTCGAGGTCCCGCTGGACGAGGTGCACCGGTACGCCACCGAGCAGGGCAACCCCGGCAACGCCAGGGGTGTGGAGCGGATCGAGATGGAGGCTCCCTTCGCCCCCCTGCGCTCCGGCCTCGTCCTGGTGGACACCCCGGGCGTCGGGAGCCTGAACGCGGCGCACACCGCGGTCACCCACGCCTTCCTGCCCAGGGCCGACGCGGTGCTGTTCGTCGGGGCGGCCATCGAACCGCTGGCCACCGTCGAGCTGGACTTCCTGCGGTACGCGCTGGAGCAGTGCCCGGTCATCGTCACCGCCGTCACGATGATCGACAAGGTGGTCCTGGCGGCCCCGGTGGTCGCCGAGGCCCGCGAACGGATCGCCGCCGTCTCCGGGGCGGCGCCGCAGGAACTGGTCGTCGTCCCGGTCTCCGCGTACCGGCTGTGGGAGGCCGAGGAGGACGAGGACCCGGACCTGCTGGCCGAGTCCGGCTTCCCCGAACTGGAGGCAGCCCTGTGGAACGGGCTCGCCGACACCTGCGGCACCTCCGCCCTGCACCGGGCGCTGGACCGCCTCGACGATGCCCTCGGGGAAGCCTGTGCCCCCCTCGCGAACGAGGAGGCCGCATTGGAGAGCGGCGAGCGGCTGGCCGCGGTGGAGGGGCAGATGAAGGAGGCCCAGGAGAAGGTGGCCCAACTGCGCTCCGGGCAGGGCCGGTGGCGGCGCGACCTCCAGGACGAGCTGGAGCGCGAGACCCGGCCGGTGAGGGCGCGACTCACCTCCGACATCGACGCGGCACGGGACGCCTTCCGTCGGGCGTGCGAACAGCCACGGGCCCTCGGCGACCCGGACGCGCTGCTCCAGGAGGCCACGACCGCACTCGTCGACGCCGCCGACCGGGCCCACCGGGACCTCGAACGGGTCGCCTCGAAGGTGGCCGACCACTACGCCGCACTGACGTCGGTGTCGCTGACGGCGCAGGCGGCCGATTCCGCGTACCGCCCGGACCGGATGGACCTCGGCGACCTGAAGGAAGGTGTCGACGGGCCGAAGGAGGGCGACGGCTGGCGCCGGTTCCGGGCGATCTGGTCGGGCGGCAGGGCAGCGGGCGGGCTCGGTTCCACCTCCGGGGCGGTGATCGGGACGATGGTGGCGCCGGTGATCGGCACCATCGTCGGATCGATCGTCGGGGGCCTGCTCGGCCAGATCGCCGGCTGGTTCGGTGGTGGCAGGCAGGCCCAGGCGGATCTGGAGGCCCGCCGGAACAAGGAGTACGCGACCCGGCTCAAGGAGCGTGTGCTCCCGATGCTGGAGTCGAGCCGCCGTCGGGTCGAGCAGGACTTCTCGCACCAGGTGAAGGACTGCTCACGAGCGCTCGCCGCGGCACTCGAGGACCAGCTCGGCGCCCGGTCCGAGGCGCTCCGGGCCACGCTCCAACGGCTCGAGAAGACCCGGGCGGCCACGGCCAGGGAGCGTGCGGAGCGTCTACCGCTGGTACGCCGCCGGCTGGCCGAGCTGGAACGGATCGGCGGGGAGTGCCGGGAGCTGCGCGAGCGGGTGGAGCGGCTGCGGGGTCCCGCACCCTCCGCCGGCGTGGCGGCCGCGGGGGCCGACGGGGCGAAGGGGGGCGCGTGAGCCCCGGCCGGTCCCGGACGTCCCGCGGCGCCCCCTCGGCGGGGGCGCCGCGGGGCGCGCCCGCTTCGGCGGGGCGCGGCAGGAGCGGGGGCAGCGGCGGCGAGCAGCCCCGCTGGGCGGCGGGCAGCCTGCTGGACACCCTGGACGGCGAGGACCGGGACGTCCTGCTGCGGCTCGGCACCCGGCGCACGTACGAGGACCAGGAGACGCTGATCCTGGAAGGCGCGCCGGGAGACTCGGTGTTCGTCCTCCTCGACGGGGTGGTCGTCGTCACCGGGGTCACGGACCGGCTCGCGACGGCCCTGTTGGCGATCCGCCCGGCCGGCGAACTCGTCGGGGAGATGGCCGTCTTGGACGGCAGCGCCCGGACCGCGACGGTCACCGCGGCCGGACCGGTCACGGCCCTGCGGATCTCGCCGACCTCCTTCATCGGCGTCCTGCACGGCCACCCCGCCGCGCAGTTGCAAGTCCTGCGCAGCGTGGTGCGCAAGCTGCGGACCGCGACCCGGCGACGGGTGGAGACCAAGGGCTGCGACGCCCGCCGCCGCCTCGCCCGCATCCTCGACGAGCTGGCGAAGGAGTACGGGGTGCGGCGGCCGGACGGCACGGTGCTGCTGGAACTCACGCTCAGCCAGCGGTCCCTGGGGGGTCTGGCCACCGTCGGCGCCTCCACCGTGGAGCGCCTGCTGGCCTCGCTGCGCCGGGAGGGGGTCCTGGAGACGGGCTACCGCCGCCTCCTCGTCCTCGACCCGGCCCGACTGAGCGCACTGTGCGCCTACGACCCGCCGGACGACTCCGCCCGTGAATGAGCGGCACGAGAACGCGAGTGTGATCAGAGAGTGGGTTCCATCGAGCGCAGCCGGTCGGCGACGTCGTACACGCTCAGGCGCAGCGCACGGATGTCGTTGATCAGGTCGCGCCACGGTTCGAAGGCGGTGTCCACGTCCTTGGCGGAGGCCCGGATGTAGGCGACGGCAACGCCGTAGCCGAAGTACTCGTTCCTCGCGGGCAGCGGCCGGGTGAGCACGATCTGCTCCAGCAGAGCTGCTGCACGCCAGTACGCGTCCGGTTCCCCGGATCCCCAGGCCGGTGTGTTCACTCGGTGACGGGCGACCGCCGCGACGAGCCCGGAGTAGTCCAGGACTCCGAGCTCTTTGCCGAGGAGTTCCTCCTGGCGGTCCAGGAGCCAGCGGATGTCGATGTGCAGTTCCAAGGGTCACGCCGCCCGGCGAGCGGTCGTGGTTGAGGGCAGGCCGCCGAATTCGCGGTCGAACTGCTCCGCGATGCCCGGCCGGCCAACGGCTTCACGGAATGCGGCGGTCGCGCGGCCCAAGGCAAGCTGGTTCTCCTGCTCCACGGCCAGATCGGCCAGGTACGCGCGCACGCTCTTGCCGTGAGCCGCGGCCACGGCGGCGAAGCGGTCGCGGGTCTCTGTGTCGATCTTCACGGTTGTGTCTGCCATGCCCCGAGTATGCATCGGCGCATACCTTCTTGAATACCGTTTCGGAGGTCGGATCGCGTGCAGACGCACGGCCGACGGTGACCGGCGAGTCCGTGCCGGCAGCTTCGTCGGGAAGCAGGAACGGATGACACCGGTGACCAGCGCGCCTGGCCCGACCTCACCTGGAAACGGGCACCAGATCGCGGCCCCTCCCCTCAGGCGGACGTCGGGGATGCGGAGGCGCTCCGGGGGGCGGACATGCGGTCCACCATCCGTACGACCATGCGGCGGCTTGCGAGCCGTCCACCGAAGGCCATGACCCGGTTCATGGCTCCGGAGATCACGCTCGGCGGCGGGTTCTTGCGGTCCAGCGCCTTCAGAGCGGTGCGCACGACGTCCTCGGAGGTCTGCATCCGCGTTCCGCCGGCGGCGTCCTCCGTGCCGATCACGTCGAAGAACTCCGTCTTCGTCGCTCCGGGCGACAGCGCCAGGACGCGCAGCCCGGTGCCGTGGGACTCCTGCCAGAGGGCCTCGGTGAAACTGAGTACGAAGGCCTTGCAGGCTCCGTAGACCGCCATGTTCGGGACGGGCTGGTAACCGGCCATGCTGGCGACGTTGACCAGTACGCCCTCGCCACGGGTGCGCAGCGGGCCGATGAAGGCGCGGCTGATGTCGACGACGGCCATGACGTCGAGGCCCACCTCCCGGCGGAGCCGCTGCGGGTCCTCCTCGTGGAAGCGGCCGTAGGTGCCGAAGCCGGCGTTGTTGATGACGCTGGATACCGTGATCCCGCGCCGGTCGACTTCGGCGGCCAGCAGATCACCGGCCCCGTCGACGGACAGGTCCATCGCGATCGACTCCACCGCGACGCCGTGCGCTGCGGACAGCTGCCCGGCGAGCGCCTTCAGGCGGTCCTCTCGTCGGGCGACGAGCACGAGGTCGGATCCTCGCACGGCGAGCTGGCGCGCGAACTCGGCGCCCAGGCCCGAGCTGGCACCGGTGATGAGGGTGGTCCGGCCTCGGTAATCGACCGCGTTCACAGTGGCTCCTGCCCGTGGGGTGACATCGTCGGCCATCACTGTATGACCATCTGGCAGTCACTGCCAATGGGGCAGTCGAGGCCACAAGGGCAGCCCGCCTATATGCTGACCGGATGGGGACCATCGCAACGCAGCCGAGCCTGTGGGACCGCTCCCGGCAGGCCGTGGTCACGAGCATCTTCGAAACGGCCATGCGTCTCTTCGCCGAGCAGGGTTACGACGCCACGACGATCGCGCAGATCGCCAAGGAGGCGGGCATCTCCCAGCGGTCGCTCTTCCGGTACTTCGGCACCAAGGAGGACATCGTTTGCGGAGAACAGGAGGAGCTCGGCGAACTGCTGCGCGCGACGGTGGAGGCCCAGCCCGCCACGGCCACCCCGTGGGAGGCCCTACGAGCCGGTTTCGAGGCGCTCATGGACGCCCACGGAGACGCCGGGCAACTGCTGGAGATCACCACGCTGATCTTCGACACTCCGTCACTGCGCGCCCGCTACACCCAAAAACGGCTGCGCTGGCAGGAAATGGTTCTGCCGGCCGTCTCGGCGCGCATGGCCTCAGGAGAGGGCCTGATCCCCGAGGTCCGCGCGGCAGCAGTCGTCGCGACCGTCTTCGCCTGTGTGGACGCGGCTACCGAAGCCTGGGTCCGTAACGGCGGCAACGCCGACCTGGCCACCCTCTACGACGAGGCACTGGCCGCCGTCCGGGGCTGACCGTACGCGAACGAACGCCAGGCCCTCCTCGGGATCGCCGAGGACGGCGCGACGACCACCGCCGCCTACGAGCCCACCCCGTAACCGCACGACGGCCGCCCCCGACGAGTGCGTCGCGGGCGCCCGGGAACTTGAGCCTGACGCCCAGCTTCCACGTCGAAGTGATGCAGAAACGATGCGACTTTCGTCGGGATGTCGAACCGGTTCAAGCTCGAAGGGACGGGTCGCACGTGCTGGAGTGCAGCGGGAATCCTTGACCCGGCTCCGGACCCGCCAACCCTTCCCATGGTTGGAGGCGTCATGTCCATCCATCACATCCAGCCGGGCGAGACACCCCCGGGTGAGGGGTCCATCGCGGAAGCCCACCAGGAACGCGCTGATGGTGGTCTGTGGGAGCATCCCCGCCTGATGCTCGTCCCCATCGTGATCGGGGCGCTCATGGTGGCCGCGTTCTTCATCGCCCGGATCGCCGGCTGGTGACCTCCTTTTCGCAATTGGGGTTCTGGCCTTGACCGTTGCGCCATCGACCACCAGGGCCCGTTCGTCGGGCTGCGCGACGAACGAGGCCGCCGCCCGCGGGCTCGTGCCGGCAGTCCGTGGTACGGGGTGGCCGCGGTGACCACCACGCACTGGCTGTTCGGCGACCAGCTCGGCCCCCGTTTCCTGCGCCCGGCGCCGTGCCAATCGCGAACCACCAGCCAAGGCAACCTGGGCCTGCTCGACCCCGCCGAGTGCGTGGCCGCGGCCGTGGCCGCTCGGCGCGAAGGCCGGGCACCGATCAACAGCGTCGAGGGCTTCGTCCAACGAATCGCCGGCCGGCGCGAGTACGTGTGGCAGCTGTACTGGTACTTCGGCGACGGCTGGCGCCACGGCAACGTTCTGGGCCATCACAGGCCACTGCCCGACTGGAGCCTGGCCCTGCAACGGGGTTGGGACCCGCAGGAGGTGACCGACTGGTTCCACCGCTGCGGTGGCCCAGGCCGACAACGGCAGAGGCGCGCGAGGGGCCGGACGGGCGGCGGTCGCGCCGCAGGGGTGTCGCACCCGTTTCCGGGCGAGAAGCGGAACACAGTGAACGAGCGGGCCGGGCCGCGTCAACGCGACGCTTCAGAAAGGTGATCGCATGTCTTCCTCAAGTCTGGACACGACGGACGTGCTGGTCGTCGGCGCCGGAGTCGCCGGGCTGGCGTGCGCCCGGGATCTGGCCGCGGCCGGGATGAGCGTACGGGTGGTGGAGGCGGGCGACGCGGTCGGCGGCCGGATGCGTTCGGACCGGATCGAAGGTTTCGTCGTGGACCGCGGGTTCCAGGTGTTCAACACCGCCTACCCCCAGGTCCGGCGCAGGTTCGATTTGAAGGCACTCCGACTGCGTCCTTTCACACCGGGCTTCCTCGTCCACACACCGGCCGGCAGGCTCGGCTTCAGTGATCCCACGCGCCGGCCGCGCACGATGCCCGAACTGCTGTCGGGTCGCCTCGCCAGGCCGCGTGACCTTGCCGCACTCGCCCTGCTGTCCGGCCGTGACATGCTGCTGCCTCCCGGCCGGCTCAAACGGCGCCCGGACACAACCGTCCGCACCGCGCTCACCGACGCGGGGATCTCCGAAGAGTTCGTCGAACGGTTCTTCCGACCCTTCGTCTCGGGCGTCTTCCTGGAGGACGAGCTGGAAACATCCGCCCGGGTGTTCCACCTGGTCTGGCGGAGCATGCTGCGCGGAACCATCTGCCTGCCGGCCGAGGGCATCGGGGCGGTCTCGCAGGCCCTCGCGGATGGCCTGCCCGAGGGCGCCGTGCGCCTGGAGACCCCGGTGGCAGAACTCACGGACGCCGGCGTGCTGACCACCGCGGGAGTGGAGATCCCCACCCGGGCCGTCGTGGTCGCCACCAACCCGGGGCCCGCCTCGGCACTACTGCCCGAGGTCACCCTGCCCGACTACCGGACCCTGACGACCTACTACCACGTCGCCCCGCGGTCACCCCTGGGACAGCCCACGCTGCTCGTGGACACCCACCGCCGCTTCCTGAACACCTGCGTCCTCAGCGACGTCGCGCCCTCCTACACCCCGGACGGCCAAGTCCTCGTCGCCACATCGGTCCTCGGCCGGGACCGGCAAGCCCGCGAGCGCGAGCTCCGGAAGGCGCTCGAAGAGGCGTACGGCACGGACACGGACGGCTGGGACCTCCTCACCGTCCACACCGTCGAGGACGCGTTGCCCGCGATGACACCTCCGCATCCGCTGACCCGCACCACGCGGGTGGCGCCGGGCCGGTACGTCTGCGGCGACCACCGTGCCACCGGTTCCGTCCAGGGTGCGCTGGCCTCGGGCGCGCGGGCCGCCCGTGAAGTACTGGGCGACCTTCGACGCTGAGGCCGGCCGCAGCCCGGCTGCAGGGCATCGGGAACCGGCGGAACCCGGTCCGGGCCGACACGTCCGATCGGCTCGATGCCGAGCCACGGCAGAAGCCCGGCGCGGGGCGACTCAGAGCCGGCACTACCGCCGCCGACGCACCGCGGAGCGGTGCCCGAGCCTTGTCGGGGGCTTTCGCGCATGCGCGCCCGCGGCCACCCGAGTAGATTCGGGACGGGACGTAATCAAGCAGGGAGATCTCCCGCATGGTTGCCACGATGCACGCCGTACGAGCCCACGAGCGCGGCGGCCCCGAGCAGTTCGTCTACGAATCGGCCCCGCGCCCCGAACCTGCGGCCGGTGAGGTCCTCGTCGCCGTGTGCGCCGCCTCGATCACCGCCGGCGAACTCGACTGGGACGCGACCTGGACCGACCGGCTCGACGGAACGGGGCACAACCGTACGCCGACCGTTCCCTCGCACGAGTTCTCGGGCATCGTGGCCGCGCTCGGCAGCGACGTCACCGATCTCGAAGCCGGCGACGAGGTCTTCGGACTGATCCCGTTCACGCGCGACGGTGCGGCCGCCGAGTACGTCACCGTGCCCGCGCACGTGCTCGCCGCGAAACCGGACACCCTGGACCACGACAGGGCCGCGGCCGTCCCGCTCGCCGCGCTCACCGCCTGGCAGGCCCTCGTCGCCCATGCCGCGCTGCAGCCGGGGCAGCACGTACTGATCCACGGTGGCGCGGGGGGCGTCGGCACCTTCGCGGTGCAGATCGCCAGGGCGCTCGGCGCACGAGTGACGGCCACCGCCTCTGCGCATGACAGGGGCCTGGTGAACGGCCTCGGTGCCCAGCGGGTCATCGACTACCGCGGCGAACGCTTCGAGGACCTGGTGCGCGACGCCGACGTGGTGCTCGACCTCGTCGGCGGCGAGACACTGCGCCGCTCGTGGGCGTCGGTGCTGCGCGGCGGCATCGTAGTCAGCATCGTCGAGCCGCCGGATCCGGATCAAGCCGCCGCCCACGGCGCACGAGCGGCGTTCTTCATCGTCGAGCCCGACCGGCCGGGCCTTGTGGCCATCGCGGAACTCATCGACAGCGGCAAGCTGAGACCGATCGTGGACCGGGTCGTACCCTTCACCGAGACCCGAGCCGCGTACGAGGCGCTCGTGACGGAGCACCCTCGCGGCAAGGTCGTCCTGCACGTCGACCACGGGGCGGCGGAACACGAGAGCCGACCCGCCACCACGTCGTCAGGAACCCGCCGTCGATTGTGACGTCGGAGCCTGCGCGCACCTTCCAGCCGATCTCGTCGACGTGCTCGTCTCACCTGAGGCGCTTGCCCTCGACCTGCTTGAGGGTCTTAGCGTCGGCGCCCATGGCATCCCTCGAAACCGCCCGGCCCGCCTCGGCACGCCCGGCCCTTCCTCGGAAGTACCTCCTCTGGCTCGTCGGCACCCGTGCCTCGCTGCTCGGTGACGCAGTCCTGTACTTCGCGCTCGGCTGGGCGGCCAGTGCCCACGGCGGCGGAACGGCCGCCCTGGTCCTCACCGCCATCACCCTTCCGCGCACCTTGCTGCTCTTGCTGGGTGGTGCCGTCTGTGACCGGTACGGCGCCCGCCCGGTGATGATCGCCGGAGATGCCGTGATGCTCACGCTCACGCTCACGCTCGTACTGGCCCTGGTACGCCCAGGCCCAGCAGCATCACCCTGGCTCCTGGTCACGGTCGCCGTCGTCATCGGCACGGTCGACGCGTGCTATCTGCCGGCCACCGGGGCCATGCCGCGCCAACTCGTGGGGAAGGAACAGCTCCCCCGTGCGCTGGCCATGCAACAGGCCGGTGGTCAGATCGCCTCGTTGCTCGGAGCTCCGATGGGATCCGTGCTCGTCGCGGCCGCCGGACTGACCGGCGCGGCCGTGGCCGACGCGGGCACCTTCGCGATCGTCCTCCTGGTGCTCATCCGTCTGCGGCCTGACTTCGACGTTGAACGGTCCCCTCGCGGGGAGGGTCTCGTGGCGGGAACGGTCGGCGGGGTGCGGATCGCCGCGGGACATCCGGTCTTGCGGCCCGCGTTGCTGCTGACGGCGGCTGCCGCGTGCTTCCTTCTGCCGGTGGTGTCCCTGCTGAGCCCGCTCCTGGCGCGGGAGCACGGCTGGAGTTCGGAAGTGACCGGTCTGATCGCCGGTGGCCAGAGCCTGGGAATGCTCGCTGTGGCGCTGGTGGTCTCGCGGCGCGGCACCATGAGCCGGATCGGCAGGGGTGCGGCGTTGGGGTTGTGCGTGTCGGTGCCGGGAATCACCGCAATGGCCCTGGCAGGGACGACTGCCGTGGTCGTGGCCGGAGGAATCGTCGTCGGTGCGGGTTCCGGGTTGTTCGCCTGCCACATCGGTCCGCTGGTGCTGCCCTGTATCCCGGACACCCACCTGGCCAGGATGCAGGCGTTGCTGGTGCTTGTGCAGAGTCTGGCGCTGGTGGTGGGCAACAACGTGCTCGGCGCGCTCGCGGACGCCCGGGGCGCCACGGTCGCTGTGGCGGTGTGCGCGGCAGGCGCCTTCGTGGCGGGGATCGCGGGGCTCCTTTCGAAGCCGATGCGTCGCCTGCATCGGAAGAGCAGTGGGGTTGTTCCTCTGGTCGCGGACTCCACCGTCAGCCGCCGCTCTTGATGACCGCCCGGTGCACCGCCCCGGCCACCGGTCGAGACACCCCGGGACGGTGCCCGCGCCTGCCGTGAGGGCGGCGGGCAGGGGGCGGGTGTTGCCCACCCATGGACGGCATGTGGCGGCGGCGCCCTGCTTGGTCAGGGCGGGTCCAGTCCCGGGTAGTAGCCCTGCTGGTACGGCGACAGACTGCCGGCGTGCAGCTCGCCTTCGCCCCGGCAGATGGGGCAAACCCTCCTCGTGCCGCATTCGCTGCACCGGCTCCTGTGGTGAGACCGGCCGAGCACCCAGCCGCGGCCACCGCATTCGGGACACCAGCCGAGGCCGTCGCATTCGTAGCAGAGGACGTACCCAGGGGTGATGGCCTCCGGCGTTCGCACCGGCTCCGGCCACTGGACCGGTTGTGGCGGATCCAGCGCCAGTGCCAGTGCCAGTGCCGGCGTCTGCCCGCTGAACGCCACGGCGGGTGTGTCCTCGCTCGTGAGAATGCGGATGCGGTTGCCATCCCGGTGGGCGACGACCACCGTCCAGCGGATCCCGTCGTCCTGCTCTTGTGACGTGGTGACATCCCAACCGGCGGTGCGAAGAAGGGACATGGCACGTGAAGCCGTCTCAGCGGCCGTTGCGTTCTCGGGACGATTGCCTTGATACACCGTCGCATAGTGGTAGCGCAGCGGCTCGCGCGGGTCGGCGACCTCGGGTTCGTCCAGGGTCAACCGACGGAGATGGACCCGAACCGTCAAGTCCGTAATCAACGAGACCAGTTGCCGGCGCAGCGACCGGCCCAGCCTGTCCAGCTCGTCGTGCGCTTGAGAAGTCATATCCGTGTCCGGCCCCTTGGCCCCGGAACGTATCACAGGGCCGCCTTTGTGACCGGGGTCGTGCTCGTGGTCGTCTCCAACCGGCGGCTGTCGGAGGATCCGCCGCACAGGGCCTTCCGGTCTCCCCACCACACGTCCGTCTGCCCCGCCACCCACCGTCCGATTGAGCCCGCCAGACGGCGCCCGCAAGCACGCGCTGCCCGAAACGTCCGCACACGGCGGCGGCCGACACCCGGGCCGCCGTCACCGGTTCGCCACCGGGTGGCCGAAGCCGGACCCATCCGCCTCCGCGGCAACGTCTGGCAGCGGCGTGTGCGTCAGGTGCACGGGCAGCAGGCTCGTCGAGGAGGTCCCTTCCGGCCGGTCAGTCCTTCGTGGCGGCTTGCCAGGTCATCCCCCAGCCGTATTCGAGATCCGCGGCCTGCTGATTGAAGACACCGGGCGCCGGTACGAGATATTTCGCCTCCCGCCGCACGATGAGCTCCCCGCCCACGTTCTCGATCAGCGCGATCGCGGCGACCGGCGAAGGGACGGTGCACTCGTCCAGGCGCACCTCGATCGGCGGCCCGGCGGGTGGGTACAGCGTGGCGACCCCGTGCAGGCCCGCGAAGCTGGTCGCCCCCTGGTAGACGACCACGAACACCAGGATGCGCTTGATCTCGGACGCGTGATCAAGATTGATCAAGAGGTTCTCGCCGGCCTCACTCGCGCCGGTCCGGTCGTCGTGGTCCAGTTGGACGTACGGCGGCATGTCGAACGCGCCGAACTGGTTGTTGATCGGGTGAACGGTCCCCTTCTCCCCGTTCTGCAGCTCCCACAGACAGGAGAGGTCGAGATCGACGTCCTCCAGCCGGACGGCGTCCCGTCCTTTGTTCATCCAGCCACGCGGCGGCTTGGCGACGGCCCACGAGAGGTTGATCCGCATGCCTCCTGAGGTCGCTCCCTGCTTGGTGAGCGAAACCGCGGGGGCCGCCTTCGTCAACGTGATCTTCGACAGCCGCACCGGCTGGGCCGGCACGGACGGCGGATGTTGCGGCCCGGTGGGCAGCGGCGGATTCGGCGACTGCGGGACCGGCGGAGGCGAGGCGGGCTCGTCGACGGTGATGCCGAAATCGGTGGCCAGACCTGCCAGGCCGGAAGCGTATCCCTGGCCCACCGCCCGGAACTTCCAACCGCCGTTGCGCCGGTACAGCTCCCCCAGCATGAACGCGGCCTCCGACGTCGCGTCGGTGGGGTCGAAGCGAGCCCTCTCGGCGCCACTCTCCACATCAAGCACGCGCACGAACAGGCCGGACACCTGACCGAACGTCCCGTCGCAGGAAGCCGCGATCAACACCCGCTCAATCCCCTGCTCCACTGCGGACAGGGCCACTCCGATCGTCTCGAACACGGCGCCGCCGTCCTGGCGCCGGCCCTCGTGCCGAACCGCGCCACTGGGATGCACGGGCTGGTTGTAGAACACGAAGTCGTCGTCCGACCGGACCTTGCCGGCCGCCGTCAACAACAGCACCGACACGTCGACATCAGGGGCTCCGGGACCGGCTCGCCAGCCCAGCTCCACCCGTACTCCGGTACTTGCCACCGGTACATTGGCACCCTTTTGCAAGGACATGCGGCCACCCTTCCGCAGCTGCCTTCACTCCCGTTCCGCAGCGTACGAGGTTTTCGCCTGCTCCCCGGCCGAAGCCTTGGATTGCTCGCCTTCGACGAGGAGTTGGAGGAGGGATCCGGCCCCCGGTACGGGGCCGTGGCGAAGCATCCCCCCGGTCGGCTCAGCAGTCGTAGCGGTGGGTGTATGGGATACCCGGGCAGGTGCGGCAGACGAAGAAGTACATGCCGCCGCAGTCGCCCAGGTCCATACCGTGCCCGAAGGAATGGAGAACGGCAGGGTCCGCCTCGGCCTGCCAGGACGGAACCGTGCTCCAGTCGCGGCGGGGGTCACGGTCGTCCTGCGGGAGCCAACGGCCCATGACCGGTTCCGTCGCGGTGATGCTGAGCAGGTGTTCCATGTGGGTGTCGCAGCCCCCGCAGACGGGCCAGTCGGGTCTCTGGGTCCAGCCCGGGTAGCCGCCGACTTTGCTCTGCTGCGTGGTGGCAAGGGCGAAGTAGTCGAAGCCCCGTTCGTCCTCCAGGGCCTCGAACCGCTCCCCCAGCAGTTCGGCCGGCCCCTCCGGAAGATCCCAGTTCGGGTACTCCGTGGCAGGTGTGGGCGACACCGTGCACGGTCGGGGCAGGTAGTCCTCCTCCGCTGTGTGCGGGCGGGGCGGTTCCCCCGCGACGGCCGCGGCGGACGTCAGTGTCGTGCTGCGCCAGTGGAGGCGGGGCCCGGCCCCGCACTGGTCGTCTTCGTGCACGAGCGGACACCAAAGGATCTGGAGCAGGTCGGTGCCGGCGGGGAAGACGAGGCCTGGCACGTCGCGTGCGTATAGCTGGGCCACCGCTACCATCGCGACCGGCTCGGGCTCGACGGGTGCGCTGAGCGGCTTGTAGTGGTCCGGTTCGGTGCACACGGGCCAGGGCTCATCGGCCGGCCACAGCAGCGGCCCGCCGATGGAGCTGTCGCCGCTTCCCGGCTGCCCGGCCCGGGGGTAAAGGAGGGTGACCTCGCGGGCCGTACCGGTCAGTTCGGGAAAGACCGCCTCGATGTCGAAGGGGAGCGGCGACAGCGTCCTGGGCGCCGCCGCACGGGCCCGGCCGACGGCGCCCTGCGGCGTGGGCCCTGATGGCACGGCATCTCCCCCTGCTGGTCGTCGTATGCCGCTGACCATAGCC
Organism: Streptomyces sp. NPDC096339; assembly: GCF_044762985.1. NCBI lineage: Bacteria > Bacillati > Actinomycetota > Actinomycetes > Kitasatosporales > Streptomycetaceae > Streptomyces > Streptomyces sp. NPDC096339. Next base: position 205,633 of record NZ_JBIWFI010000009.1, read on the forward strand.
CTCGCCCCTGACGGCCGGCACGTCACATCCCCACCCCCACTGCCCCGCATCAGTCCAGTCGGCGACGGCCATGCCTCGCGACTTCCCGTCGCGCCACCCGCGGGCACAACCTGCCACGCAGGATTCGGCCCGCCGCACACCGAGACCGCGCCGCGGAGTCCGGGCCCGCCGTATCCTCACCCACCCGGTACTCGTACGACCCATCCGAGAAAGTCATCACGTCATGGTTCCGAAGTCCTGCGGATGAAGGCCCGCGGGATTGCGTCAGGCGCAGTTCAGCGCCTCGGACAGTCAGCACTGCCAGTCGTCCCACCTGTCACTGAGGACGTTGGCGCCGGCCGGCGGTCCGTCGTACGGCAGTGCGCCGCGGACGGGATTACCAGATGGTGGAGAAGCCGAGGCGCAGACGCTCCTGGTCGTTCGCGACGTTGAGCGCGCCGTTGCGGACGCTGGTGGCTTCCTCGGCCGTCAGCCCGCGGCCGAAGACGCGGATGTCGTCGAGACCGCCCTGGAAGAGTTCGGCGACCCCGACCGGCTGGTTGGGGAAGTCGGGGCGGGCGCCGACGTGGACGGAGAACTCGTTGGAGGGCGAGATGTCACCGGCTGGGGCGGCCGCGGTGAACTCCTGACCACCGTCGACGGACAGCACCAGCCGGCCGTTCTGCCGCTTGAAGACGGCGTGGTGCCAGTTGTTGTCGTTGTACGAAGACGTGGTCTTCACCTCCGCGTACGAAGTGCCGGTGCTGATGGCCGCACGCAGCTGGTTCTTGCCCGGCTCGGCCTTGAGCCAGAACTGCTGGACCTTGTCACCCATGCCATAGCCCCAGATGATGGGCAGCCCGCCCGCCGTGGCCGAGTGCTTGAACCACGCCGTGACCGTGAAGTCGTCCCGGCCCAGGCGCAGCGAAGGCGAGCAGTTGACGATGCGCAGGTAGTCGTCCTGGCCGTCGAAGCCCATGGCTTTGCCCGCGCCGCGGTCGGTCAGCTGCGCCCCGCCGTGGATGACGGCGTCGTTGCCGTAGTTGTTGGGACCGGTGTCCTTCGTGCGCGGCAGGCGCAGTTCCTTCTGCGACGCGTCCATCTGCGTCTCGGTGAAGGAGGTGAAGCTCACGTTGCCGTGCGGGATGTTGTCGGCGTTCTCGTACAGGATGCCGATGGTGCCGCCGGCCGACAGCGTCATGTCGGAGTAACCGGCCCGGCCGGGTGCGACCACCGTTCCGACGGTCTGCCAGGTCTTGCCCTCGTCGTACGACGAACGCACGGCCAGTTCCCGCCGGTCTTCCAGGGTGTTCGGACCCAGGCGGGCGGGTGCCGAGAACAGGAGCCGGTCGCGGGCGCCTCCCATGTCCTTGGCGCTCATGCGCAGCAGCGAACCGAAGACGGGCGGAGCGTCGACATTGGCGACGGGCGCGAAGGGCGCGGCGAAAGTGGCGCCGCCGTCCGCGCTGGTGGCCGCCAGGCGGTGCTCGTTGGTGCCGCACCTGGCCGAACTCCGCGCGTTCACGTACAGGCCGCCGTCAGTGGTCTCCGCGACCGACAGCTCGCCGGGGTACGCCTCACTGGTGGCGACGTCGGAACGCGCGCCCAGTGCCCAGGTCGCGCCGCCGTCATCGCTGTAGTAGAGCTGGCCGCCGGCCTTCCCGTCCGTCGTCGTGTGGTCACCCGGCACGACGAGCCGACCGTGGTGGGGGCCACGGCTGAGCTGGATGCCGTGGCCGGGCCCGGTGGACACCCACACCCAGTCCGCGGGCTTCAACTGCGTGAGCTCGCCGCTGTTCTGCCAACTGCCCCCCTCGTCGAGACTCTGCGCCACGCGCAGGCTCCGCCGGCCGCGGTCGAGAGTGCCGTCGGCGTTCTGGCTCCAGTCGCTGGTCGAGTACATCAGGGAGACGCGGCCGGTCACCGCGTCGACGACGGGTGATGCGTTGCCGTGCGCGTCGTTGTCGTTCGCACCGGCGACGACCTTCAGCGGTCCCCAGGTCCGTCCGCCGTCCGTCGACTTCTTCATCACGATGTCGTTGTGCCCGATGTCGCTGCACGTGTCGACCCGGCCTTCAGCGAAGGCGAGGAGCGCACCGGAGCGCGTGGTGACGAGCGAGGGAATCCTGAAGCAGTAGTAGCCCTCGCCACGGGCCGCGAATGGCGTGGAGGTCTCCGACCCCGGAACAGGGGACGACAACGCCGAGGCCGGGGTGGACGGAATCACGGCTGTGGCACACACAACGGCCAGCCCCAGGGAAGCGGCCGTCCAGGCCGCCGGAACCAGACGACGAGATCTGAGGCGTGGCTGACGGGCAAATGACATGAAACGTTTCTCCTACGTATGCGGAAGCCGACGCGCAGCGGTTCCCGCCGGACCGACTTCACCGTGGCTCCCGTCCGTGACGGGGGCGGGTGACGCGGCGCGGGTGACGCGGCACGGCACGCCGAAGGTGGGCGTGTTCGGCTGAGTGGGGAAGTCCGGGCGGGCACGGCCGCTGGTGGCGGGTCAGGCCTGCTGGTCACCGTGGCTCGCGCCGGAGGTGACCGTGGGGGGACACCGGGTGCAGACCGGGAGACCAGCGCCTCGGCGCGGTCCCGGCGGGGACCCGCCGGCCGTCCAGGAGGCGGCGGGTGCACGGACGCAGAGTCCTGCGGCCGCTGGGAACGATAACCCCCGCGACCGGAAGTCCGCACCATTCGTTTTTCGCCATATGGATTCCGGCCGTGCGGTGGCATGAATCCGGCGCATCCGGGGTGCGTGAAATGCATGGCCTCTGTGCACGCTTCGCACACTGGAGGCCGGACCCCGCGTGATGTAATCAAACGCCGCCATGGCACCCCCCATGACTTGTTCATGCAGGGGGCCGGCTCGGGAATTCGAAAGGGTGTCGACCGGCTTGTCCCGGATCGACTTCGTCAACTGTCATGGAGGGTGTCCTGCATGTCGCGCGTATGGGGGTCTGGTTCATCGGCTTCGCCATGGATGTTCTGGCATGGGCCGCCCGGTTCGCGAGGCCGCGACACGGGGCCGCGGCCCAGGCCGCACCTTGGCGGCGCAAACTCGCGGCAAGCGCCTGCCGGCGGTACTCGGTGGGCGTGATGCCGTAGGTCTGCCGGAACAATCGGCCGAAGGCGGCAGCGTGGCCGAAGCCCCAACGGGCGGCAACAGCCCCGACGGCATGATGACGAAGATCGGGGTTGGCGAGGTCCGCGCAACACCGCTCGAGACGACGGCGTCGGATGGATGCCGCGACGCTCTCCTCCTGCCCTTGAAACAGTGTGTACAGGCTGCGCAGCGAGAGATTGTGATGGGTGGCGATCGCGCGTGGCGTCAACTCCGCGTCACCGAGGTTCCGCCCGATGAACGAGTTGATCTGTGCCAACAGGGTCTGTGTTCGCGTCTCTTCGGGGAGGTCCTCCGGGGCATTGGCATGTTGTGCGAGACATGCTGCCGCCAGGCTCAGCGCCGATTCTCCAAGACCGTGCAGGTCTTGCGTCCGGCATTGAGGACCGTGGGCCACCAGGGTGGTGAGGAGTTGGGCCAGGATCGCCCCCGCCCCCGTACTGGCGGAGATGCGGTGTGCGAGGAGAGGCTCCACGTGGTCGGCCCGCAAGGGCAGTGCGGCCTTGGGTACTTGCAAAACGATCGCTTGAACCAGGTCGCCATCGCTCAGACCGCCCGCCTCGAAGGGGCGCGAGGTGTCCCACAGCACCATGTCTCCGGCTATCGGCCCTGAGTCGTTCCCGTTCTGCGAGAGCCACATCCGTTCTCCGGCGATCAGCCCCAGCTGGTACTGCTCCGGATCCCTCTGCCTGATGAGCGCATGCGTGCGCCGCGACCGATGAGCCGAGAAAGTGAACTGGGATACCTGCACGGTGCCGAGGTCCAGCCCCATGGCGTTTCCCCTGAAGACTGCCCCGTGGTCAAAGCTGAGGGACGTGGGCATCAACGAGCTCGAGATCAGGTCCGTGTACCACTCAAGCCTGTCGGCCACTGACAGCCCGTCAGTCGAAGCACTCCACATCACGAACGGATCCTCCTCTTCTCAGCACCAAATGATCTGCATGGGCCGACGGTGGGTGGGATGTGGCCACCAGGAGGACCCCGGGCGGCCAACGGCAGGAGCACGGCTTTCAGCTGGGAACGAGCACGTACCAGTCGGCCGGCTCGCGCACGCCAAGGCCTTGTACGACCACCCCGACGAAAGGTGGTGGACCCCGTCCAACCACTGGGCCCAGGACCGTTCCCGGGCCGAGTGCGCGGACTACGACCTGTGGGCCACCAAGCTCGCCGGCCCGGCCCCCGCGGAGGCCGGCAGCCGCTCGAAGTCCACAAGCCTGGAGGCAGAAGGGGCCGACCGGCCGAATCCACTCACGAAATTACACTCCTGGTTGAGCCCGCCAGGGCATTGCCACTGTCGGACGAAACATTGCAGGGTGGGCTCCTCGAGAGATATCCACTTTCGGCGGGGCAGCGAGCGCGTTATCGGATAGCGCAAGCGCGACGAGATGGGTTCATCCGGAGACGCGGGCGTTCCTCAGTGTTTGCGAGGGTGTCTCACCGTAGGTTGCCCGGTAATAGCCGGTGAACCTGCCCAGATGCGTGAAACCCCACCTCAAGGCCACATCGGTGACGTTGCCCGGTGCCCGACCTTCGGCCACGGCCACCAGGTCGCGGCGTACAAAGGTCAGTCGAACACTGCGCAGATATGCCAGTGGAGTGGTGTTCAGATGGCGCCGGAACCCCTCGCGCAGGCTCTGCACGCTGACATCGGCCGCTCGCGCCATGTCGGCCGGCGATATCGGCTCGTGGGCGTGCTCGGCGCAGAAGTCCCTGGCGCGGCGTACGGCGCGGGGCATGGCAACGACACCGCGGCCGCATCCGACGTCGCTGAACGCGTGGGACTGCGCGTCCAGCAGCCCGTCCACCAGCAGTCTCTCGAAGTGCCCCAGAGCCAGCGGCGAACGGGCCGCCAGTCCGGAATCGACGAACTCCGCGAACTGTCTCACCAGCCCCAACCACCCCCGTACCGCATCCGCCCGCTTGTCCAAGGCGGGATCGAACGACAGCGGCTTGTCCGGCAGCTCGCCGAGTCTGACGGAGACGGCCTGGTCCGCCACCTCCCGCGGGATGAGCAGGATGCGGTTGAGGCTCTCCTGGCTCAACCGCATCGACACCGCCTGGCCCGGTCCCGCGATACTGAGAGGAGAGGGAAGCCTCTTTCCGTCCAGGGTGACGACACCGGCCCCGGCGAGCGGGATGTTGACGGTGTAGAAGTCCAGAGGTTCGGCGGGCGTGACATCGAGCTCAGTGCCGTACCCGAGCTCGTACAGCGCCACCGACCCCTCGTGTACACACTCGAAACGGCCCTCAAGGCAGGAGTCGTTGCGAACGTCCATCCGGTGCGGCGCGAACCGCGTGGTGATCAGCTCGTGCAACTCCTCGACATCGCTGCCCCGGAAGAGAACCTCCCGCCCCCCTCCACACCCACCCGCCTCATGGTCCGCACTCGTACCGAGGTTGAACACGCGCATCTCCACACGTCAGCCCGCTTTCCCGAGTCGATCCTGGCATGCCCCCGGCGAGCCCGTGAAACCCGCACGGGGCCGCACCGAACGTGGCGAGCCGGGTCTGGGGTTCCTCGTCGAGCTGGTTCCAGACCCGCCGCCGGGTCCGGTCCGGGCCGGCGGCAGCGCCTAGGATCTGCGCATGGCGACAAGGCTTGTGCAGATCAACATGAAGGCCCATGACGACTCCGTGCTCGGTCGGTTCTGGGCGGAGGCCCTCGGTTGGGGTGTCGACAGCGAGGCACCCGGGGTGACCAACCTCGAACCCGTGGACTTCGCCTACCCCGACCCCGCGGCCGTCTGCATCGACATCGTCGCCGGCCCGGAACCCAAAACGGTCAAGAACCGGGTGCACCTTGATCTGGCCACCACCTCGTCCGCCCATCAGGCGGAGTTGGTCGCGCGCCTGAAGGGCCTCGGCGCGACGCTCGCCGACGTGGGCCAGGGCGACGTCCCCTGGACGGTGATGGCCGACCCGGCGGGAAACGAGTTCTGCGTCCTGGAGCCCCGCTCCGTCTACCGGGACACCGGACCGATCGCCGCGATCGTGGTCGACTGCACCGACCCACGAGAGATGGCCCGGTTCTGGGGCGAGGCCATGGACTGGACGCTGCACGAGGTCACCGACGACCACGCGACCATGCGCTCCGCCAAGGGCGTCGGCCCCTACCTGGAGTTCCTCCGCACCCCCGACACCAAGAGCGTCTGGAATCGCGTCCACCTCGACGTCTGCCCCTATCCCGGCGACGACTTGGCCGCAGAGGCGGACCGACTGCGCGCCCTGGGCGCCACCGACCCTGGTATCGACCAGTCCGCGATCTCCTGGACGGTTCTGGCCGACCCGGAAGGCAACGAGTTCTGCCTCCTCACCCCTCGCTGAACCTTGAGTCACGGCTCCAGCCGTTTGCGGGTCAGCGGCGAATGCCTCGTGGCGTCAGTGCATCCCCGTCTGCGCGGAGTGGGAGAACCTGGCGGGGAAAGTGCCGTTGGCCGTGAGCTGACGTACTGGGTGATGCTGCGATTGTGATCGAACGGAATGACCTGGTACCCATCGTCAGCTCGTCAGCTTGCGGCACCCTGCCGAACTCGCGACCGGGCAGTCCGGCCCCGGCAGCTCCCACGGCACAGGCCGGAGGGGGCGGGGCCGGCCTCAGGCCCCCTTCACGAACTCCACGATGTCCTGGTTCAACTGCTCGGCATGAGTGAGGAAGCCGCCTCTACGGCAAAGCGACAGACCGGGCTGGGGACCGGCTGCACCCGCGGCTGACCGGTGGACCTGGCTGTTGATCGCTGCCACTGCCCAGCTGAAGCTCGCTCGCCCACTGGTCACCGACCTCCGCAGGCCCTGGGAGAAGTTCGACGGGGGTTCAGAAACCTGTGGCCGAATACCACCTCGCCGGCACGTGCTCCAAAACCTCCCCGGCCAGGACCCGGACGACCGCTCGGTTCGAAGAACCAACACCCAGCCACCCGTAACGACATGGGACGGGTCCTCGCTACCGGCGAGGGATACAGTCGACCCGCCCACCGCAAGAAGAGAACAAAACCCCCGCCGCACTGGCTGAACGACAAGAACGGCAGACTGGGGCCCATGGACTCAGGACTTGCCGCACTGCTGGGCGCCGCCGTCGGCTCCGCCACCACCCTCGGGGCCGCGATCGTGAACAGCCGTGCGCAAGCACGGTCCCAGCACGCCCAATGGAGCCGCCAGCACCGCCGCGACGCATACGCCGCCTACCTCAGCGCGCTCCATGACCGCGACATAGCCATGGATGCCATCCTCGACGCACTGCGTTCAGACCAACCCCATCTGCCCAGCCTTGACGAGAAGATAGACCGCTTCATCACCCTGGCCCGCGAGGTTCACCGCGCCGGCGAAATCGTCATCCTTGAAGGGCCGGCATCCGTCGCGGAAGTCGCGGAACGGGTCACCCGTGCCTCCAGCGATCTCTCACACGTCATGCGGCGGATGGCCGAGCACGCCCACGCGGAAGACACCACCCGGAAAGCGGAAGACACCGCCCTCGCCACCGAACGAGAGCGCATCCTCTACCAAGCCGTCAAGGACTTCCGCCTCGCGGCCCGGAGCACTCTTGGCAAGACCAACTGACCCAGGGACGCTCCGCCCAGACCACCCTGACCGCAGAAGACCGAGGCGTTTGTTCATCCTGAAACGTTGAACGTCAAGATGAGCGCCTGTTCCACATCCCGATCGCCGAAAACGGCCCGCCAGGCGAACCGGCGGACCGTCACGAAAGATCGAGGTTACTTGTAGAGGGCGGTCAGGCGGCTGGTGAGTGTGTAATCCCCGGAGCCGGGAATCGCGTAGATCACGGACGCCAGCCAGGCCGTGTCTCCGGAGCTGGGCCTGAGGCTGCAGAAGTTCTGGTAGCCGTTTTCAGCCGGGTTGGTTATCTCGCAGCTCCAGTGGTAATTCCCTGCGGCGAGATAGATGGTTCTCGTTGCGGTTCCATAGTTCGATCCGGACGAATCGCGGGTGGTCGTCACCTGCCATTCGTACGTGTCACCGTTGAGCACGATGTCTCGGTCGATGCCGGCTGAAGCCATCCCGCCCGAATTCCACTTGAGGAGCCAGATGGTCCGGGACATCGTGGCTGTTCCTGCGTGAGCCGGCCCGCCGGCGAGGAACACCATGGCGATTCCTGCTGCGATCATCCCCACAATGCGTGTGGTCGCCGTCCGCTTGGACACCTCATCCTCCTAAGAGTGTCGACGATCGAGCGGACTTTATGATCTTGTTTCGTTTCGGTCAAGTCCCTGTCATGATGCGGTCAACCTCGCTTCGGTGGATATGGTTTCGAGGTGATTCGTCCGCACTTTGTGCGTGGCAAGCGCGGTGACGTCCGCCCGGACCGGCTTGAAGTGCCAGGGCTGAGCTTGTCGTTTATGGCCCGGTGTCGAACGAGGGCCGAACGTGTTCGGAGTTTCCCGATTCACCTGCTGTGTGAGGGGTCGCGGGCCGATCCTGTGCTGAGTGACGACGCGGTACGGAGGCCGGGATCGTGGGACTGGTTGAGCACGACGAGGGCGACCCGGAGGTATTGGTCGCGCTGGACGCGGGCTACGACGCTCCCCGCATCGCCCACCTCCTGAACGATCTGCCGATCGAGGTGCTGGGCCGACTCCGCTCGGACCGACTGATGCACAAGCCCGTCCCGGTTCCGTGGATCTGCCCACCGCAGGCTTGGGACCGGCTCCACCCGCGCCTGACCCGGTGAGCAGCTTGGATCGGCCACGAGGGGCCGTTGCCGAAGCAAACCCTCGGCTGGACGCGGCCGAAGCTGCGGGACTCCCGCGACGCCGACCGCTGGACCTGGCTCGTACTGGCCGCACACGCTCAACTCCGCCTTGCCCGCCCTCTCGCACGGGATCCGCACCGCCCGTGGGCGAGGGCGGCGGAACCGAACAGACTCACCCCTGCGCGGGTCCCGCCGCGGGTTCAGGAACCTGCGCACGAAGTCCGGCACGCCGGCCGGTGCACCGAAACCCACCCGCCCCGGTCCCGGCCGCCCGCTCGGCTCGAAGAACCAGCGACCCGCCACCCGCTGCGACGTCGGACGCGTCCTCGCCATTGATCCCGGCCACACGGACCAGAACACGAGGGACGTACTGTGATGCCGTGAAGAGACTGCGTTGGTGGCCCTTGATCAGCTTGTGGGTTGCGTGGTGGGCGGCCATTACCGCCGCCTTTTGGCTCTTGGGAAAGGTTTTCGACCAACCGGCGGGCCTCGCAGGGTGTGCGGCGAGTGCTGTGCTGGTGATCGTCGTAGGCGAAGCCGGTGACCGACTGCGGCGGCGCTTCTTTCCCCGCCGGGAGATGGGCTGACGGTTCTGCTGGTCAGCGCCCGCCGTGCCTGCCGTGCCCGCCCCGCCCGCGCGTCCAGCGCCGGAGGCTAGACGGATTCCGTCGCAGCCCCGGCGGGCCGGGCTTGCGTGCGCCGGGGTGGGGCGTTGCGGGGCAGCGGTTCCCGGCCGGTGAACCCCTTCACCGCGCCCGGAGCCTTCACCAGCCGGCCGACCTCCCACTGCGCGGCGGTCGGCCTGTGCCTGCTGCGCCGTTTTCGACTGTTCCCGTGCTGGGTCACGTGTAGTAGGTGTCCAACGAGGCGATCCATTGAGCCGACAACGGCAGGACGGTCAGCTGGACGACCGTGGTGGTCCAGCACCGCCCGAGGATCGCGGCGGAGGCGCTCCACCAGGCCGTCGTACGTAGCAGATCCACCGCCCCGGCCTGGTAGCCCTGTCCGCCGGGATCCATCATTCCGGGGTATCCCATCCACTCCTCGGTGAAGATTCCATCCGCGCCGAACACCACGACCCCCGACACCAACCACACGTCGGCCAGTAGTGCCGTCACAGCGATTGTCCTGTCGAAGCGGAGGTACGCGGGGGCTGGGAGCAACAGCCGGACGAGCGGATGCCCGTGTACCCGTGCCCACTCCTGCCCACGACTTCGCCACAGCACCGAGCAGGCGTACCCAAGCCCGGCAAGAGCCGTGGCCCAGCCAATCATGAAGAACAGCCCGAAGAACAAGATCACAATGCCCATGCCCCACGAGATGCCCCCAGCCCCTGGGCGGTTCCCTCCGCCCAGGCCCGGCGCGAACAGGACCGAAGCTCGTCGACACCGTCCTGCATGGGCGATCCGGTTCCGGCTGGTCCGCTGCGGCTCTTGCACCAGTCCTGCCGGGAGACCGTGGTGCCATCGTCGCCCTTCTTCGTGCAGACGGTCGCGATGGCCGGCGCGTATGTGCGGTCGCCGAGGAACATGGACGGTGTAACAGGACTTGCCGCTCAGGCTGTCAGGGACAGGGCAAGCGAGCTGGCCCTCACCGTCGGTCCTCGCCGTGCACAGCACGTCCGGGCGGCCGGCGAACTCGTGCCGGCGTCGACCACGGACACGCTGCCGTTGCCGGAGCTGGTGGGGTAAACCCAGGCGCAATGGGGGTGACCGCCACGCCTCCGGGGTTCTGCCCCATCGAGACGGCGCCGACGGTGCCGTTGGCGACATGGGCGAAGGTGCCTGCCGCAGCGGTGGGCGGCAGAGGCGGGGTCGGGTTCGCGGCGACGATCGCGGCGGCCGCGTCCGCCATCATGGCCAGACCCGCCAGCCGGCACCGGGCCGGTGTCCACCGCGAAGCCCCGCCGGTCAGGCGTGTTCCGGACCGCGCTTCCCACCCTTTCGACGGCCTCCTGCTTCGCACGACACCGACGCGGCACCCCGTCACGGCGGCCGTCGCCGCGTCAGGGCCCTGCCCCGTCGTCCATGCCCCGGGGATCGCCGCGGCCGACGCCGGGCGTGCCGACGGGCCGCACCCGTCCGGCTCTCCGGGGACGAGAACCATCCGGACGAGCCGAACACCCCGTACGGCCCCGTCACAGCCGGTTCCCGAACTGCCACCTCGACGTCCGGGTCGGCAGCGAAGCCGGCCAGTCAGATCAAACCTCCTGCCGGGGGGCCTCCGCGCGCGCCCGGAGCGAAGTCGATGTCGGTGTAGAAGTCTCAGGCTTCGAGCAGGGGCAAGTCGTCCTCGACGCCGGTCAGAAGGTGCAGGGCCCGGTGTTCGGCGCCGGCCTGGGAGGCGCCCGCGCCCAGCAGGCCCTGCTCCTGTGCGCGGCCCAGCGCGGCAGCGAGTTCCGCGCAGCGCTCGCACCCGGGGACCCAGCCCGGAATGAGGTGCGGGTGGCGGTTGGCCAGGTGCCGGGCGAGGCCGGTCGCCGTCCGGGCGCCGCCGCCCGGGCCCGTGTGTGATGCGTCCGATCGCGTCGTATCGCGCTGGGTCCGCAGCAGACGCGAACACTCCGGGCAGGAATCCAGGACGAGGTTCATGGCAGGCACGGTAACCGCCACAGGTGACCCGTACCCGTTGAGCGGGGCGGATGCCGTACCGGCTTGGGCCACTGGGGCGACGGCAGGAGCCGCCGCCCCTCACCATGCCACGGCAGTTGCGACACCTGCCCACGCCTGTCAGGTACTCCCCCGGCACACCGAGGGATCGACCCAGGGCCCTCGCGGACGGCGGCGTAGCCGAACGCGGCCTTCCAGACCGATGCACATCGCCTGGTGCGCTACCCGCCGGAGGCCGCACTGCCCGCGATGTCATGCCTCCGGGGCCGGATGGAGCCAGCCGCGGGTCGCCGCCTGCACACCGGCCTGGAACCGGGTGTCCGCGTCCAGGTCGCCGAGCAGCCGGGTGATGCGGCGGCGGGCGGTGTGCACGTGGACGCCCAGCCGCCGCGCGATCGACTCGTCCTTCAGGCCGGAAGCGAGCATCCCCAGCAGCTCCCGCTGGGCCTGGGTCAGCGGGCTGTCCGCATTGCCGACCGGGGTTGCGCGCCCCCACAGGGATTCGAACAGCGGCAGGACGGCCTGGCGCAGCAGGGAGTCGCCGAACACCAGGGCCGGTTCGATCGCGCCGGCGGAGCGGGGCACCGACAGGAGGCAGGTCTGCCGGTCGACCAGGAGCAGACTCGTGGGAAGCCGCCGCCCGATCCTGGCCTGGAGGCCGAGTCCGGTGAGGAGGGCAAGCGCCTGCGCTTTGCCGGGGAAGTCCATGGCGCTGCGGTCCGTGATGGTCTGTACGGTGACGCCGCGCGTCAGGAGTGAGCGGATGTGGCGGCAGCCGGCCGCACCGAACTCCCGCAGGCCCGGCTTCTCCTGGCCTGACGGGATCCGGTCCAGGATGAGCACCTCGTACTTCGCCGCGCCGAGCAGGGTGTCCACCCTGGCGGCGACCGCCTCGGTGCCGGCGAGGGTCTCGATCTCCGGCGGGGTCTGCGCGCCCGCGTCCGTCGGGGTCTGCGCGCCCGCGTCCGGTGGGCCGGGGCGCGGTTCGTCCGGGTAGCGGTCGACGTACGCGCGCAGTGAGGTCAGTACGGCGGATTCCCGGCGCAGGAGTGCCTCGCGGTGGCGGATCAGCCTGCCCAGTTCGGTGGCGGGGTCCGCTGCGCCGACGGGCGCGGACCCCGTGCGTAAGGGGTACACGGCCGGGTCCTGCCGTGCGGGGTGAGCGCCGGGCAGCTCGTCCGGGCCGGATCGCGGGGGACGGGCGGGGCCCGGGTCGTACGGGTCGGTGTCGATCATCCGGGGATTGTCATGTCCTTCACAGAGCGCACACAAGTGGGCATGACCACTTCTGGGCGGGCCCCGGCTCTGGCGCGGAGCGGTCAGCAGCGTTTGCATGGCGGCTGCTTACCGCACGTTCCGAGCATCCACCGATGAGGAGACCCGTTGCGCGAGTTCAATGCACCCCCGACGGCGTCGGCTGCGGCCGCGAAAAGGATATGGCGCAAACACCTCGGCTCCGGCGGCGCCCTCGCCGTCGTGCTGGCCACCGCGATGGCACTGCAGGCCTCCCCGGCCTGGGCAGTCGACCCCGGCGGGCCGGCGAACGCCTTACCGGGCCGCGACACGGCCACCCCGGTCCTCGTCGAGGGCATACGCGAGCCCGTCGACGCCAAGGCCGCCCCGGCCGACGCGGCACGGCAGCACCTGACCGCGAACAAGAGCCGCTACAAGATCCCCCGGGCAGCCACCGACCTCGCCCCCGTCGCGACCACCACCGCCGGCGCTTCGGGCGAGACGGTCCGGCTCCAGCAGAAGCACCGGGGCGTCGACGTGCTGGGCGGCCAGTACGTCGTACGCATGGAGAAGAAGAACGACGAGCGGGTGGTCACCGGGACCTCGGGGCACTACTTCACCGCCCTCACCACCGACGTCACCCCGAGCGTCGGCGAGGACCTCGCCGTCCGGCGCGCGGTCGCGGCCACGGCCCGCCGGCTCGGCGAGGGCCTCGACAAGAGTCAGGCACCGCGCTCCGAGGCCGCCCCCTCCCCCGCCTCCGGGTTGACCGGCGAGGCCAAGGGCCTGGTCGTGCTGCCCAAGGGTTCCGGCGTCCTCGCCTACCGCGTCACCGTGCGCGGCACCGCACCCGACGGCAAGGAACCGGTCCTGTACGAGGTGTACGTCGACGCGCACTCGGGCTACCCGGCCCTGCAGTACAGCGCGCTGAAGACGATGGCGGCTCCGGGCGCCCCGCAGGCGGGGCAAACGCCCGACGGGGCGACGACGGCCGCACCGCCGGAGACCGCCCCGGGCCTGTTCCCCGAGACCGGGTCCGGTGTCCGCCTGGGCGGCGCCCAGACCAGGCTGGACATCGCCTACGACCAGGCCGCCGGGCTCTTCGTGCTGGCGGACGCGGGCCGGATGCAGGCGTCCAGCAAGGGTCTGCTGACGACCTGGGACGCCCGCGGCCGGTCGGTATCGGAGGCCGCGGGCCGGTGGCCCGCGGGACTGAAGATGTTCTCCTCGCCGAAGGCCGAGTTCGGCAGCGCCGCCACGGAATCCGGTGCCGTGGACGCGCACTGGAACGCGGGCCAGGTCTACGACTACTACAAGAAGAACCACGGGCGCGACAGCCTCGACGGCAGCGGCACGGCGGTCAACTCGCTGGTCGGCGTGACCTATTACGGTCTGCCGTACGCCAACGCCTTCTGGGACGGCACCAAGATGGTGTACGGAAGCGGGAACTCGGTGTACAAGCCGATGTCCGCCGACACCGACGTGGTCGGCCACGAGATGACGCACGGCGTCATCGAGCACTCGGCCGGACTCGTCTACGCGGGCCAGTCCGGCGCCCTGAACGAGGCACTGGCCGACTACTTCGGCAACGCGATCGACGTCACGGCAAGCGGAACGGCGATGAGCGACCCCACCGCGGGCCTCATCGGCGAGGACCTGTGCCGCAGCAAGGCGCCCGCCGACTGCGCCTTGCGCAACCTCAACGACGGTGCCACCACGTCCAAGAACTTCCTGGGCGTGTCCTTCGCCACCGACAACGGCGGCGTGCACCTGAACTCGACGATCTTCTCGGGCGCCCTGTGGGACATCCGCGAGGACCTCGGCGGCGCGCTGGCCGACAGGATCGTCTACAAGGCCGTGACCGAGTACATGACGCCGATCGACGGGTTCACCGAGGCCCGCGACGCGGTCCTCGCCGCGGCCAGGGCGCTTGGCGTGAGCTCCGCCCAGCAGAACACCGTCAAGCGGTCCTTCAACGCCCACGGCATCGTCCCCGGCTGGGAGCAGGCCCTGGGCGTGGACACCGACACCCTGTTCGGCGGACTCAACACCACCGATTCGGGCGTCGGGGCCGGCGGTGGCTGGTGGGCGGCCTCGAAGTCCAACGAAGACGGCTCCGAGCCCTACACCGTCTACGCCGGTCGGCTGGACGGCGAAGGCTCCGCCAAGGTGGTCAGCCCCAACGACGGCAGGTACCACACCGCCCCGGCGACGGACGGCAAGACGGTGGTCTGGACGGCCTACGGGCCCACGTCGGTCGACATCCTCTCCCGCCCGGTCGCGGGCGGCCCGGTCAAGACCCTGTACAGCTCCGCGACGGGGATCGCGGGCCTGCGCGTGGAGAAGAACGTGGTCGTGTTCGAGGAGTACGGCTTCTTCGGCGACCGGCACGTCGCCTACCTGCGCCCCGGTGACAAGGCTCCGGTCTTCGTCGACGGACGCACGTGGGACACCCTCACCGGTCTGCCCTCCATCAGCGGCGACAGGATCGCCTACGCCAAGCTCTACCCGCAGGGCGGCACCTACCGGCTCGGCGTGGAGATCGTGGACCTCGCCACCGGCAAGCGGACCATGACCGAGCAGATCGGCGACCCGACGAGCCTGGGCCAGACCGGCGTCAACGGCAAGAACGTGTTCTGGCTGAGCGACACCGACGGGGGCGACGACGGCCAGATGACGATCGTGAGCGCCGCCCTGGACGGCACCGGCGCGTACGCCGTCAGCAGCGAGCGGAAGCCGGGCGCGCTCATCGCCTCCGACCTCACGGTCTCGCAGGACGCGCTGACGGTCGTGGGCAGCACGCCCGACTCCCAGTACCGCAACGAGTCGCTGCCCAAGCTGTGGCAGCTGTCCACCGACGGCTCCCGCCGGGAGCGGGTCTCCTGCAACCGCGGTGAGCAGAGCCACCCGGCCGCGGGCAGCGGCCGCCAGGTCGCCTGGCTCGACGCGACCACCGGCTCGACCGACCTGGTCACCCGGGAACGGCCGGCCGGCACCTGCTGACCGACCACGCTGACGGGCGGGGCCGGCTACACACTGTCGCCGGCCTCGCACCGCCGCGCAGGGCGCGGACCGCCCTTCGCAGCCGGAGCGGCAAGTCCGTCAAAGCCACGGGCGCGGCCTCACATGACTTCGTGTCGCTCCCAGCGCGCCAGTATCTCGGCCACTCGCGGGTACCGCTCGAGGAGCTCGGCATCGTTCAGGTCCATGTCGGCCACCCCCACGACTGTGGCGGAGCCGGTCAGCGGCGTGAGCTCTCTGGTGCGGTGCTCATCGGTCACGGGACCTCCAGCGTTCGTTCGGCTGAGGCGCCCACGATCCGCGTGGCAAGTGCCTGCGTCAACCCTGGGGAGGGAATCGTTCCAGGAGCGACGCAGAACCTTCACGCGCCCGGTGACCAGATCCGCACCGTGCCGAAGCGCGAGCACACGCGCACCGTCGGCCGCGGGCGGCTCCCCGTCGTACCCGGGGCGGCCGGCAGGCGCGCTCGGCACGGGTTTCACTGGAAGGTGGCGTAGGAGACGCTGAAGCAGGACCGCGCGCCCCGGGAGGCCCCGTGAACACGTACGTGCCACCCCGCTTCGACCCCACCCGCGTTCCCCACCTCCTCGGGACCTTCGCGCCCGTGTCCCAGGAGGTCGACGTCGTGGACCTGGAGGTGACGGGCGAGCTCCCGGACGCCCTGGACGGCCTCTACCTGCGCAACGGACCCAATCCACGCTTCACCCCGATCGGCTCCTACCTGTACCCGATCGACGGCGACGGAATGCTGCACGGCGTGTGGATCTCGGGCGGCCGGGCCCGCTACCGGAACCGGTTCGTACGCACCCCCGCGCTGGAGGCCGAGGAACGCGCCGGGCGCGCGCTGTGGGGCGGGCTGGAGTCGATGATCATGCCGACCGCCGACGAGGTCGGACCGGAGCTCGCCGCGACCTTTCGGGACATGCCCGACATCAACGTGGTCAGACACGCCGGCCGGCTGCTGGCCCTCGCCGAGTCGGCCTGTCCCTTCCGCGTCGACAGCGGACTGGCGACACTCGGCCGCGAGGACTTCGGTGGCGTTCTGCCCGCGGGGATCACCGCCCACCCCAAGATCGATCCCGTCACGGGCGAGATGGTCGTCTTCTGCTACGGCCTGGAGCCGCCCTACCTGACCTGGTCGGTCATCGACCGCGGCGGCGCGGTCAGCCGCGGGCCCACCCCCGTCGACGGGGTGGACCGTCCGATGATGATCCACGACATGGCGCTGACAGGCCGCTACGCCGTGCTCGTCCTCGCCCCGGCGTTCTTCGACCTGGACGCGGCCATGTCCGGCGGTTCCGTCCTCGCCTGGCGCCCCGAACAGGGCACCCGTGTCGTGCTGATCCCGCGCGACGGCGGGCCGCCGCGCTGGGCGCACGACGAGGCGTTCTGGGTGTGGCACACCGTGAACGCGTACGACGACGGACCCGGCGCGGACGCCCAGGTGGTCCTCGACTACGTGCAGTGGAGCCGGCTGACGGTGGGCGGACCCGCCGAAGACGACGATCCGATCAGCTGTGGCCTGGTACGGGCCCGCATCGACCCGGTCGCGGGCACCATGACCCGCACCCTCCTGGACGACGCCCGGGTGGAGTTCCCGCGCGTCGACGACCGCCGCATCGGCCGACGCCACCGGCACACCGCACTGGCCACCGAGACGGGTCGGTCGGACCTGCTGCCGGGCGAGTACGACGCCATCCGCTGGTTCGACGTCGAGCAGGGCACCTCCCGCGTCTGGGTGGCCGGGAACCTCTCGGTCGGCGAACCGGTATTCGCCCCCGAACCCGGTTCGGCGGGCTCCTCCGGTTCCGAGGAGGGCGGGTACTGGCTGACCTTCGCCACCGATCGCACCGACGGGGCGAGCTGGTTCCTGGTCATCCCCGCCGAGGATCCCGCCTCGGGCCCGGTGGCCCGGGTCCGCATCCCCGTCCGTGTGCCGCTCGGACTGCACGGCTGCTGGCTGCCCACCGAGGAGTGAAGCCTGCCCCACGCACCGCCACGTCCGCACCGGCACGGTCGTGGGCATGTCCTGCCATCGCGGCAGCCGGGACTGCCCGTCGGACACGGGATCCCTTCACCGTGTACCGCCGGCACCTCGGCCAAGGGCCCGCCGACGCCGCAGGATTGATCGACGTGGGCGCCCGGCACTGCGCCCGCCAGATCGTGATCAGCGCCAGAGTGGAGCTCGACGAGGGTGCGAAAGAGAACGCGCCGACGCGCACGGGACGACGGCGAGTCGACCGACGGCTGACCCCACACCCGCCCCACCTCGGAGGAAGCGCGATGGCCGAGACGGGGTCCTGCGCTTTCCCTCGGGCGTGCTCGTGCGTGGCCGGGGTTTGCGCTACCCCTTGCCCTCAGGAACAGCCTTGGCATGCATGGCTGTCCTTGATGGAGTTCCGCCGGAACAAGCCGTCGCGTTCGTCCGTCAGCACTACCACCCCCGTGCTGTGGAGACCCCCTGGCAGCGACCACAAGAGGCCGCGCAGACAGGCGGCGTTGAGGGCGTGCACTCCAATAGGCTCAGAAGATCACTCTTACCGACCGCTGTGAGGGAGCCATGGCCGTCACCTACTTGATGCTCGCGCGGCTACCCGAAGGGGGCCTCGGCGCCTTCGACGCTTATGAAAGCGTGGTCCTGCCGCTCCTTGCCGAGTACGGAGGGCGTCTTGAGCGTCGGCTTCGCACCTTGGACGATCAGGTCGAGGCGCACCTCATCACCTTTCCCAACAGTGAGGATCTCGCTGCCTACCGGGCGGATCCCCGGCGTTCTGCCGCTGCGCCACTGCTGGAGTCGTCTGGGGCAGCGGTCGAACTGCTCGCGGTGCGCGACGTGTAGAGGTGGCACCGGAGCGCGGTATGGAGGCCCCAGCCCGGATGCCGGGCGCCCCCACAGCCCGTGAATGGAGCCACGCCTGGGTCACCGGGCTTCGATGAGCATCTCCTGGACATCGCGCAGCCGGTGCCCGTGGGTGTCGCTGGTGTGCCGCGTCCAGTTCCCGTCCGGCTCCAGGTGCCAAGAGGCGGTGGCGTCGGACATCCCGGTCTCCAGCAAGCCGTTGAGCATCGTGCGGTGGGCCGGGTCGGTGACCCTGACCAGTGCCTCGATGCGGCGGTCGAGGTTGCGGCGCATCATGTCGGCGCTGCCGATCCACACCTCGGGCTCGCCGCCGTTGCCGAAGGCGAAGATTCGGGAGTGCTCCAGGAAGCGGCCGAGGACCGAGCGGACCCGGATGTTCTCGGAGAGCCCGGCGACGCCGGGGCGGAGCACGCAGATGTCCCGGACCCAGATGTCCACGGCCACGCCGGCCCGCGAGGCCCGGTACAGGGCGTCGATGATCGCCTTGTCGACGATCGAGTTGACCTTGATCCGAATGTAGGCCGGGGCGCCCGACCGCTGGTTCTCGATCTCCCTCGCGATCCGCGCGATCAGCCCGCCGCGCAGGTCGTTCGGGGCCACCAGCAACCGGTCGTACGCCTCCTTGCGGGGGTAGCCCGCCAGCCGGTTGAACAGGCAGGTGAGATCGGCGCCGACCTGCGGGTCGGCGGTGAGCAGCCCCAGGTCCTCGTGGAGCCTGGCCGTCTCGGGGTGGTAGTCGCCGGTGCCGACGTGGCTGTAGCGGCGCAGGATGTCGCGCTCCTGGCGCACCACGAGCAAGAGCTTGCAGTGCGCCTTCAGGCCGACCAGGCCGTACACCACGTGGCAGCCCGCCCTCTCCAGCTCGCGCGCCCATTTGTTGTTGGCCTGTTCGTCGAAGCGCGCCTCGCTCTCGACCAGGACCAGGACCTGCTTGCCGGATTCGGCGGCGGCGATCAGAGCCTTGACGATCGGCGAGTCGCCGGCGGTGCGGATCAGTGTCTGCTTGATCGCGAGGACGTCCGGGTCGGCGGCGGCCTGCTCCAGGAAGGCCTGCACCGAGGTGGAGAACGAGTCGTACGGGTGG